>DMKG01000104.1:0-4750 GCA_003454415.1 Alphaproteobacteria bacterium | reverse complement strand
GGCTACGCGGCCTGTCACTGGTGCCATGTCATGGCCCATGAAAGTTTCGAGGATCCCGAAACCGCCGAACTGATGAATGAGCTCTTCGTCAATATCAAGGTAGACCGTGAAGAACGCCCGGATATAGACGCCATATACATGCATTCCCTGGCGCTGCTCGGTCAGCCAGGAGGCTGGCCCCTCACCATGTTTCTGACATCGGATGGCGAACCTTTCTGGGGTGGAACCTATTTTCCCAAAGAACCGGCCTATGGCAGACCCTCCTTCCGGGACATCCTGCGCGAAGTGCATAGGGTCTTTCAGTCCGAACCCGCGAAAATCGCCAATAACCGCGATGCAATCAAACAGGCGTTACAACAGATGAGCGAATCCCAAACCGCAGGCCTACTTTCTTTTGACATGCTGGATCAGGCCGTACGCGGCCTCGTCCGCCAGATGGATTCCATCAATGGCGGTCTCAAGGGCGCCCCGAAATTTCCGCAAGCGGCCATTTATGAAATGCTCTGGCGCGGATATCTGCGCAGCCAGGATGAAACCCAGCTGAAAATCCTCACCACCACCCTGGATCATATCTGCCAGGGCGGCATTTTCGATCATCTGGGCGGCGGTCTATCACGCTATTCCACCGATGAAATCTGGCTGGCGCCGCATTTTGAAAAGATGCTGTACGACAATGCCCAATTCATCGAATTGCTCAGCATGGTCTGGCCAGCCACCCATTCCACGCTCTACGCCTGGCGGGTGATGGAAACGGCGGCCTTCGTGCAGCGGGAAATGGTGACTCCGGAAGGCGCCTTCGCCGCCTCCCTCGATGCCGACAGCGAAGGCGAAGAAGGCAGATATTATGTCTGGTCGGAGACGGAGATCGATGAGATTCTCGGCATGGACGCCAAGTTTTTCAAACAGCATTACGATGTGACTCCTGCCGGTAACTGGGAAGGCAACACCATTCTCAACCGTCTGAACACGATCGGCCTGGCCTCCGATGCAGATGAACGCCTGCTGGCGCTGTTGCGCGCCAAACTGCTGCGGGCGCGCGATAACCGTATTCCTCCCGCCCGTGACGACAAGGTTCTCTCCGACTGGAATGGCATGATGATCGCCGCCCTGGCTTCGGCCGCCGCCGTTTTCGACCGGCCAAGCTGGTTTGAAATGGCCGCCCGCGCCTTCGACTTCATCACCCGCTCCATGACAACGCCTGACGGAAGACTGGCTCATTGCTGGTGCGCGGGAAAGATTTCCGGTTCCGAGGTGCTCGATGATTACGCGCAGATGAGCCGCGCCGCCCTCGCCCTTTATGAACTCACGGGACACACCCCCTATCTCGACTGGGCGATCCGCTGGGTTGGTCATGTCAATGAACGCTTCTGGGACAGCGAGAATGGCGGTTACTTCTATACGCCCTCAGACGCAAAGGACCTTATCACCCGCACGCGTCAGGGCCACGACAACGCCACCCCGAACGGAAATGCGGTAATGGCGAATGTTCTGGCGCGCATCGGCTACCTGACCGGAGACGGTCAGGCGCGGCTGCGCTCCATCGCCCTCGTCGAAGCCTTCGCCGGCGAAGCGCGCAAGAATTTTCTCGCAATGGCCAGTCTGCTGAACAGTTTCGAATTCCAGGAACGCTGTGTACAGATCATCATTCTGGGCAGCCGCGCCGACAAACATACCCAGCGCCTTCTGCAGGCGGTTTATTCCCAATCCGTGCCGGACCGCATGGTTCTGGTTCTGGAATCCACTGCGGGCCTGCCTAAAACCCACCCCGCCCGCAACAAGACCCAGCGCGATGGGCGGTCCACCGCCTATATCTGCCGCGGCGCCACCTGTTCCCTGCCCCTGACCGATCCCGGAATGCTTGCCGACGCCATCGACTTCCGCAAGGCGTCCGCCTGAATTCCTGTCAGACCAGAGAGATCACCATGTACGCAAATCCCCAGTCAGGTATTTTCGCGGAAAACAGCCAGTTCTATGTGGCGCTGGAATACCGGTGCGCCAATATGGAAAAGGTGAGGCCCGCGATCGCCGCGGCGCGCGCGGCGGCGGGCAAGGCGGCAGAGGCGCAATGCGTCTTCGCCTTTGGCGGCGCGCTGCTGCGCGCATTGGCCGGTTCTGATTTCCCGATGCAGGATTTCACGCCCATCTCCGGCGCCGCGGGACTTTCCGCGCCAGCCACCCAGCGGGATCTGCTGGTCTGGATTCATGGACCCCGGGCCGACGCGAATTTTGATCTTGGTCTTGGCGTGCATAACGCCTTGCGCCAATGCTGCGAGCTGGCGCTCGAAGTAGCGGGCTTCAATTACCGCGAAAACCGCGACATGACCGGATTCATCGATGGCACCGCCAACCCGCAGCAGCAGGAGGCGCGCGACGCCGCACTCATTCCCGAGGGTACGCCGAACGCTGCCGGCTCCTATGTCCTCAGCCAGAAATTCGTTCACGATCTCGCCGCTTTCAACAAACTGTCCGATCAGGAGCAGGAAAAGGTCATTGGCCGCAGCAAGGCGGACAGCACGGAAATGGACGCCACGCTCAAGCCCAAAGACGCCCATATCGCCCGTGCGGAAATCACGGAAAACGGCGCGGAGCTGAAAATCTACCGCCGTTCCTTTCCCTATGGAGGGGTTGCCGAACACGGGCTGTATTTTCTCGCCTTCGCCTGCGACCAGCACAGATTCGACGCCATATTGAAAAATATGTATGGTGTCTCCGGCGATGGGCTTCATGACCGTCTGATGCATTTCACCCATTCACAGACAGGCTCATACTGGTTTGCCCCATCGCAGGAAACGCTTCACGGCTGGCTGCGTTAGAAACCCGGCGGCGCTGAAACTTCATGGAGGAAAAAATGAGCGGAACAGAAATCAATATTCCGTGTGCTGACGGTTCCATGATGGGATACCTTTCCATGCCCCCATCCGGTTCCGGACCCGGCATCGTGGTCATGCAGGAAATCTTTGGCGTCAATCAGGTGATGCGCGACATCACGGACGCCTTCGCCGCGCAGGGTTTTGTGGCTCTGTGCCCCGATCTTTTCTGGCGGCTGGAGCCGGGGGTAAACATCACCGACAAGACCAAGGCGGAATGGGACAAGGCCTTCGCCCTGTTCGGCAAGTTTGATCGTGACAAGGGCGTGCAGGATGTGCAGGCGACCCTCAACGCGCTGCGAAAGGTAAAAGGCTGCAGCGGCAAGGCGGGCGCGACCGGATTCTGTCTGGGGGGTCTGCTGGCCTATCTCACCGCCACCCGCACCGATACAGACGCCTCCGTCGGTTATTACGGCGTGAATATTCCCGACTTCCTAGCGGAAGCCGCCAACATCAAGAAGCCCCTGATGCTGCATATCGCCGGCAAGGACGGGTTCGTGCCGCCTCCCGCCCAGCAGGCCATGCATGCGGGCCTTGACGGCCACAAATTATGCACCCTGCATGACTATCCGGAACAGGACCACGCCTTCGCCCGGATGGGGGGCGAACATTATGACGCGGCTGCCGCCAAACTGGCGAATGACCGCACCATCGCATTTTTCAAGAAACATCTTGCGTAAAAAAATTGTCGCTTCCTATCCGAATTACTGTCTTCTGGCTGATCCTATTCTGCGCCATCGCAACGGGTAACGCCTGGGCGCAGAATATTGATGAGAAAGGCGTCCCAAAAGAAGCGGTCGCGCCTTTCGTCATCGCCAATACAGAATTCACGCTGTTGCATGAGCTTGTCCATGTGCTTATCGACGAAGCAGGTATTCCGGTTCTTTCCCGCGAAGAAGACCAGGCCGACTATCTGACTACCGTTATCCTGCTGAGCCAGCAAACGGGCGTCACCAGGAAGACATCGGAATCCGTGCGTCCTGGCGCAGGGCAGTGGCCGCTGGAGAACAAACCGCTGACCAACAGCGCTCTCATCCGTATGCAGAATGTCATCGACGCCTGGCGGATAGAATGGACCATCATCCAGCAGGACAAGATGGAAATTCCCTATTCTGATCCTCATGCCCTGGAAATACAGCGCCTCTATGACATGGTCTGCCTTACCTATGGGCGGGATCGCAAACGGCTCGAAGATTTCCGCATCGCCAACGAACTTCCCAAAGATCGCGCCGAATTATGTGAAGAGGATTTCGCAAAGGCGGAACGCGGGCTGGAATTCATCAAGACCACACTCAGGAACAACGCCTTACAGCCCCTGATATCCGGAAATCTTCAGCCCGATTTCGCATTGAAGATCAAATTCGAAGACGCGACCTCTCCCGCGCACAAATTGTTCCGGGTCTGGCTGGAACATGCCTCCATCATTCCCCAACTGGTGGATTCCATCAACAAGGATTACTTCTTTCCCCGTCCCATACTCGTGAAATTCCGTGTGTGCGGACAGCCGAATGCATTCTGGGAACCCAGGAATGCAGAGGTCAACATGTGCTATGAATTACTCGACCGCTTCGTGCATCTCGCCCGCTATCATGACAAATATGCCGTCCAGCGGCGCAAGAACGCGCTTGGCAAAGCCAAGGCGAGTTCCGCTTTTCAGTAAAACGCCGCGCCGTGCGGTGCGGCAAAGGCCGGATGAAAACCGCTAGGTATTCATCGACGCGAAGAATTCCTTGTTGGTCTTCGTGCCGCGCAGTTTGTCCAGCAGAAATTCCATGGCGTCCACTGTGCCCATGGGATTAAGAATCCGCCGCAGCACGAACATCTTGGCGAGATCGGCGGGAGGCACCAGCAATTCCTCCTTGCGGGTGCCGGAACGGGTGATG
>DMKG01000284.1:2491-7400 GCA_003454415.1 Alphaproteobacteria bacterium | reverse complement strand
CCGCGATCATTGGCGGTACTGCTGGATAGACGGGAACAGGATAGACGGGGGCGGGCGCATAGGCAGGCCCATAATACTGGCCGAAATAGAAGGAGTAATGATTCCGGTGATGATGGCGCCCATGGTCGTGATGACGCCGGTGATGGCCCTTCCATTTGCCATGGTGGGGACCATGATGACGCCAATGCCCGCCGCCATGACGCCACCGGTCATCATCCCAGCCGCCCGCGAAAACAGGGGCAGCCGGAAAGGCCAGCATGAGCGAAGCTATCGAAGAAATCGTGAGTAATCTGCGCCAGCGCATTTTCACCCTCCCATCAAAAAATGATCGATGATGAAATTATTAGCGGATTCTGGCGATTCTGGGGCAGAGGTAAGGTATTAGCGTTACTGACTGTAACTTTTCATGCGGCCCACCACCCGCCCTTCCTATACGGGTACGCCCGAATTTACCGTCACCCTTGATATAAAGAGGCTGCGTTCAGGCCGCCAGTTGCTTGCGCACCGCCTTGATCATGCCGGTATAGATTCCCTTGGCGGCCTCGATCGCCTCGGCCTCTGTTCCGCTTTTCACATCGAAATTGCTGAACCAGTCGACATGGCAGGAATTATCGCCGGTTGGGGTAACGATAAGGGTCGCCACATAGGCCCGGAACGGCAGCGGGTGGTCGTCGTTCTGTATGCTGTAGGTCAGGGTGCGGCTGCTGGCGTCGTGATTGTCGCAGCGCTCCACCACTCTCGCCCCATTGGCCATGGTGATTTCACGCAGACAGCCAATCCCCGAACCAGTGATTTTCTTCGACTTGATGGCCGGCCCCTCTATACCAGCGAAATCGCCGAGCTTTGCAAATACCTGATCGGCGCTGGCGTTTACATTCTCGCTCACTTTCGCTGTCGTCATGGCGTTCTCCTTTTTTGGTGTGGCTCAGGCTTGTCCGGTGACCAAGAATTGCGGCAGCACCAGCATGAAAAGCCCGTCGGCGATAGACTGTTTGACCTCGGCCAGCAACTGATCGGCGCGTTTCGGGTCGATTCTGCCGCCGATCTTGGCGTAATTCACCATATTGTGCAGGACCAGTTGCATATGCCCCTTGGTGTCGGGATTGGCCAGAATTTTCACGGAAACATCGCTGAAACCGGCTTTCTTCATCTCTGAATACAGCATGCGGCCGGCATGGGGGGTGTGGTAGGCCAGCTTCGCCGCGTCGAATAATTCCGCAATCTTCTCGGCCCCCAGGGGTTCAACCACCAGCATTCCCCAGTCGCTGTCGATGATATGGGTCTTCCCCCCCGGTTTCATGACCCGGCGAAATTCCCGCAGGGTCGTTGCGATGTCCGGCACATATTCCATGACATTCTTGCAGACCAGCCGGTCCACACTCGCGTCAGCCAGGGGAATTCTGTCATCCGGCGCATGGTGCACGCTCGAGAAGCCGCCAAATCCGGCCTCAGCCATGACCTTGCGCGCGATGTCCACGAATTCCGGGTTGAGATCCACGCCATGAACATGCCCGGAAGAGGAGGCGCGCCGCGCCAGTTCCAGCAGTAATCCACCGGGACCGCAGCCATAATCGACGACGGTCTGCCCGGGTTGAAGATCGGCGGGCGCAAGCAGCGGCGCCATTTCCGGCCGCCATTTGAACATTTCCTTATAGGCGGCAAGCCGCTCCGGCTCTACCTCTACCCAATGGTCACGGTAATAAGTGGTCTCGTCCATGTGGCGCCCTCTGATAGGTGTGATTTTTTGCTCATCATAACGACCCCGTAACCAGACAATCAATCGTTAGGGTCAAAGCAGGATAATTCCGGACCGCATTGTGTTATTACCCTTTCACCGTCCACAGAGCTCCATCGTGAGCCCTTCGGGGGTAAAAGTCCTTTATCCATTCCCGAAACAGGCGGGGGCAGCCTGCGTTAATTACGGAAATCCCTAATTCAGACCGACGGCAGCCGCCAGCGTCGGACCAAGCTCTGTATGTAATACAAGATCGGCAAGCGCATCCATTTCAGTGGGATCGCGATTGACGATCACCAGTTTTGCGCCATTCTGCTTCGCCATCACCGGGAATCCGGCGGCGGGATAGACCACCAGGGATGATCCCGCCACAAGCATGAGATCACAATTCAGCGTGGCTTCCTGGGCGAGGCGCATTTCCCGCTCCGGCATGGCCTGGCCGAAAGAAATCGTAGCGGTTTTGACATGACCGCCGCAGCGGTCACAGATGGGTAAGGTTTCATCGCGCAGAAAGGCTTCGCGAATGGGGTCGATCTCATAGCGCTCATGACAATCCAGACAGCGCGCATAGGTATTGTTGCCATGCAGTTCGATCACCTGATCGTCCGGCACGCCAGAATCCTGATGCAGATTGTCGATATTCTGGGTGATCACATGACTGACCAGACCGCGGCGCACAAGCTGGGCCACCGCCAGATGGCCGCGATTGGGCCTGGCTGCGCTCAGGACATTCTCCATGCCGAATTTGCGCCGCCAGGTTTCGCGCCGCATTTCCTCCGAGCGCAGAAAATCATCGAAATAGATCGGCTGGTATCTGGTCCATATCCCGCCCGGACTGCGAAAATCCGGGATACCGGATTCCGTGCTAATGCCTGCGCCCGTAAAAACCACCGCGCGCCTGCTCTGGCTCAGCAAATCCCGCAAAATATCAATGCTCATGGCCGCCCTCTCTGGCAATCATGGCAGTTTAGGGGGATTGTCCGGCCGATGCTAGAGGGGAATGGGCTCCGCCCGGTCCGCGTCCAGATAGCGGCAGGATTTGACCGTAAGATCCCCGTTCAACTCGAACGCCAGCGGGTTTCCCGTGGGGATTTCGAGATGGACGATGTCCGCGTCGCTGATCTTCAACAGATGTTTGCACAGGGCGCGCAGGCTGTTGCCATGGGCGGCGACGATCAGATTTTCACCCGCCGTCAGATGCGGCGAGATCTCGTCCCGCCAGTAAGGCAGCACCCGGTCCAGTGTGGTCTTCAGGGATTCGGTTCCCGGCAGTTGCTGCGCGTTCAAGCCTTTATATCGCGGGTCGAATTTTGGATGGCGCGGATCATTTTCTTCAAGTGGGGGCGGCGGGGTATCAAAACTGCGCCGCCAGATGCGCAACTGTTCCTCGCCATGCCGGGCAGCAGTTTCGGCCTTGTTCAGACCTTGCAGCGCGCCGTAATGGCGCTCGTTAAGCTGCCAGGCCTTGGTTTCCGGTAGCCAGGTCAACTCCATTTCCTCAAGTATGATCCACAGGGTGCGGATGGCGCGCTGCAGCACAGAAGTATAGGCCCGGTCGAAAACATATCCGCCCTCGCGCAGAAGCCGTCCGGCTTTACGCGCCTCCTCCAGACCCTGTGCGCTGAGCGCAACGTCATGCCAGCCGGTGAAGCGGTTTTCCAGATTCCACTGGCTCTGCCCGTGACGGACCATTACAAGCGTTGTCAAGATTTCCTCATGCTGACTGTATTATAACGCGGAAGGGAGTAACCCGCACTGTCCCCCTATCTAGCAGGTTTGCAGAAAAGTTGAAATTGTTCCTTAATTTAAGGTAGTTTCGCCCGTCGCCATTCCGGCATTATTATTCATTCAGGGTTAAATGGAGAGATAACGATGAATAAGTTCATCGTGGGGGTTTTTGCGGCCGCTTTGGTAATGGGCTCCTTTGCGGCCCGGGCGGCGGATTCCGTCCGGCTGCTGAATGTCTCCTATGATCCGACGCGTGAATTTTTCGAAGCGTATAATGCGCTTTTCGCCAAATACTGGTTGGACAAGACCAGCCAGAAAGTGACCGTCATGCAATCCCATGGCGGCTCGGGAAAACAGGCGCGCGGCGTCATCGATGGCCTGCGCGCGGATGTGGTGACGCTGGCCCTTGCCTATGACATTGACGCCATCGCGGAACGCAGCCGGCTGCTGCCCCAGGACTGGCAGTCCAAACTGCCGCATAACAGCGCGCCATACACTTCAACCATTGTGTTCCTGGCGCGCAAGGGGAACCCAAAAAAAATCGCGGACTGGCAGGATCTTGTGCGTGAGGATATAGACATTATCACCCCCAATCCGAAAACATCCGGCGCGGCGCGATGGAGCTATATGGCGGCCTGGGGATACGCCCTGAAACACTATGGCAATGAAGAAGAAGCGAAAAAATTCGTCACCTCCCTCTATAAAAACGTTCCAGTCCTCGACGCGGGGGCACGCGCCGCAACCACCACCTTCATTCAGCGCGGCATTGGAGATGTCTTGCTGTCCTGGGAAAATGAGGCGCACCTGGCGGTAAACGAATTTGGAAAAGACCAGTTTGACATCGTCATCCCATCGGTTAGCATCCTGGCGGAACCCAGTGTTGCTGTGATTGAAAAGAATGCGGAGAAACACAAGGCGCTGCCCGCAGCGCAGGCCTATCTGGCGCATCTTTACACGCAAGAGGCGCAGGATCTTGCCGCCAAATTCTTTTTTCGCCCCAGCGATCCGGAAGCCATCAAAAGACACGCAGACCACTTCGCTAAACTGGAGCTGCTGCGCATTGACGATCTGGGAGGATGGAAGGCTGCACAACAGAAACATTTCGACGATGGCGGCTTGTTTGACCAGATATTCACGCAATGAACTATGAGGGAATTCGACGCTGCCGCGCCAGAAAGCGGCCGCCGCTTACAGCAATCCAAACCCCATAATCACAACAGAAACATATTTTTGCTAGTGACCCTCATGAACCTGAAGTTCGATCGGCCATATCGGTTATGTGTGACGAATTGCAGATTCGGGTCACTGGCGGTGTTTGGACTGACTTAGCGCATGTTGAAGTTCAGAGAACCCAACGTATTGCCAGGTTTTGGGATTACACTGGGCCTTACCCTTACTTATCTCGCGCTCATCGTGCTGATCCCCCTGGCGGGGCTTTTCATCACT
>DMKG01000284.1:0-2286 GCA_003454415.1 Alphaproteobacteria bacterium | reverse complement strand
GAACGGCAGGCGTCAGTTTTTCCGAATTCTGGCAAACCATTACGGCGCCAAGGGTTATGAGCGCCTATCAGATCACCTTTGGCGCGTCTTTCGCCGCGGCCCTCATTAATGTAGTCTTCGGACTGATTGTGACCTGGGTGCTGGTGCGTTATCAATTTCCCGGCAAGCGGATCATGGACGCCATGATCGATCTTCCCTTCGCGCTGCCTACCGCAGTGGCGGGTATCGCGCTGACAGCGCTTTACGCCCCCCAAGGATGGATTGGACAGCTATTCGAGCCACTGGGGGTCAAGATCGCCTTTACCCCGGCCGGCATCACTATCGCCCTGATATTTATCGGCCTGCCTTTCGTCGTGCGAACCGTGCAACCGGTTTTGGAGGATTTGGACCCGGAATATGAGGAGGCCGCCGCCGCCCTCGGCGCCACAAGGTTGCAGACCTTCCTTTTTGTCGTGCTTCCCGAGCTGACCCCAGCCCTCCTGACGGGCTTCGCCATGGCCCTAGCCCGCGCAATGGGAGAATATGGCTCTGTCATCTTTATCGCAGGCAACATGCCGGGGGTTTCGGAGATCATTCCCCTCGTCATCATCACCAAGCTCGAACAATATGATTACACCGGCGCGACCTCCATCGCAGTGGTGATGCTGATTGCCTCCTTCATCATGCTGTTTGCGATCAATCTGCTGCAAAAATGGAGCAGGACCTACCGTGAAGGCTAAAATCAACCCTGCGTCGTCACCTGTGGCGGATCCCAGATGGGTCAAATACGCGCTGACCGCCACGGCAGTGATGTTTCTTTTCTCGCTGATCGGTCTTCCTGTCGCCGCGGTGTTCACAGAGGCGATGCGCAAGGGGCTTGCCGTTTATCTGGACAGCCTCCAGTCGGAATATGCGCTTGCCGCCATCAAACTTACCTTGCTGGTGGCCGCTTGGGCTGTTCCCCTGAACCTTGTTTTCGGCGTCGTCGCAAGCTGGGCGATCACCAAGTTTGAATTCGCTGGAAAACAGTTACTGATCACGCTGATCGATTTACCCTTCTCCGTATCCCCGGTCATTTCCGGATTAATCTATGTCCTGCTTTTCGGGGCCAACAGCTTTTTGGGAGACTGGCTCTATGACCATGACGTGCAGATCATTTTCGCCCTGCCGGGACTGGTCATCGCCACCATTTTCGTCACCTTCCCGTTTGTGGCGCGGGAACTGATCCCGCTGATGCAGGAGCAGGGAACCGAAGAAGAAGAGGCCGCCATCCTGCTGGGCGCGAATGGATGGCAGCTTTTTTTCCGTGTCACTTTGCCAAACATCAAATGGGCCTTATTATACGGCGTTTTGTTGTGCAACGCCCGGGCCATGGGGGAGTCGACGCTGATCCAGTTGCGCGCCGGGTCGAACTCGTCGGCGCCGACGATGCGGTAGCGCCGTTCGTTGCCGTCGTCGTCGACGATCTCGACCCAGGCTCCGAAGTAGACCTTGCCGTCGCTGCGCGTCCGCACCTCGACCACGGTCACCTCCTGCAGGCGCATGGTCAGGTACTTCAGGCGCGCGTCGATCTCGCGCAGCTCCTTCTTGCGGTACTGGTATTCCGCGTTCTCGCTGCGGTCGCCCTCGGCCGCCGCCGCGGCCAGCGCGCGCACGACCTCAGGGCGCCGCACGCGCCAGAGCTGTTCGAACTCCGCTTTGAGCCTCGCGTGCCCGTCGGCGGTGATGTGCGGCGAGGACTTCGCCGACGGCGGACGCCAGCGCCCCACTCCGGTGCTCCGCTCAGGCCAGCGCCGAAAGATCGTCGGGCAGGAACAGGTCCGGCGCCAGCGCGCTGTCGGGCGTGCCCGGCACCGCGGCGTAGGCCGAGAAGTCGGTCTGCCCTTCGGCGCGGAGGACCAGCTCGTCGATGCAGTAGCGCCCGGTGAACTCGCGCGACGGCTTGCTCAGGATCACCTGCGCAGCGTCGGCCATGATCTCCGGCGTGCGCGACATCTTCGTGATCGCGTCACCGCCGACCAGGGTGATCGCCGCGGTCGCGATCGTCGTGCGCGGCCACAGCGAGTTCGCGGCGATGCCGTCGCGCTTGAGCTCCTCGGCCCAGCCCAGCGTGCACAGGCTCATCCCGTACTTGGCAATCGAGTAGGCCACGTGCGGTGCGAACCAGCGCGGGCGGAAGTCCAGCGGCGGCGACAGGGTCAGGATGTGCGGGTTCGACGACTTCTTCAGGTGCGGGATGCACAGCCGTCCGCACAGGTAGGTCCCGCGCGCGTTGATCCCGTTCATCAGGTCGTAGCGCTTCATGTC
>DMKG01000014.1:392-3326 GCA_003454415.1 Alphaproteobacteria bacterium | reverse complement strand
CACGACGTCCATGCCGACCCCGCGCCCTGAAACGCTGGTAATTTTTTCCGCAGTAGACAATCCCGCCTTGAAGATAAAATTCCCGATCTGCTGATCGGTCATTCCTTCAAGTTCAGTCTCACTCGCCAGACCCGAAGCAAGCGCTTTTTCCCTGATACGATCGATATTCAGGCCAGCGCCATCATCCGTAATTTGAATAATGACATGGCCACCCTCATGATAGGCGCTCAACCTTATGGTTCCGGTCTCCTGCTTGCCCGAAGCCTGACGGATTTGCGGCGTTTCAAGACCATGATCCGCAGAGTTGCGGACCATATGGGTAAGAGGATCCTTTATGAGCTCCAGGACCTGCCTGTCCAGCTCGGTTTCCGCGCCAATCATCTGCAAGTCGATCTTTTTGCCAAGCTCGTGGCTGAGATCGCGCACAATCCGCGGCAGTTTTTGCCAGGCGTTCCCGATAGGCTGCATGCGGGTTTTCATAACCCCCTCCTGCAGTTCGGTCGTCACCAGATTGAGACGCTGCAGGGGCACCTTTATCTTGCTGTCTTCCTGTTCGCGTACGATCTGCATCAATTGATTACGCGTCAGGACCAGTTCGCTCACCATCGTCATCAGGTTTTCCAGAAGATCCACGGAAACCCGCACGGTCTGATTGGCGACGGATGTCTCGGCAGATTTCTGCGCGGCATCTCCGGGATCGCTCTTTGACGCCGATGTATTCTTCACGACGGTTTCCAGTCCGGCATTGTCAGAACTGCTGATTACCGCGGCGTCCGCTTCTTCGCCCGCCGCCAGAGCAGTCGCCTCTTCCGGGCCAGGGGCGGCCAGGAAGGCCGCTTCGAGTTCATCCAGCGATACTTCCCCCGGCAGGCGCTTGCGGCCCAGCTCGGGATCGAACATCCCCGCGTCATTTTTTTCATCAGCTTTCGGTGCGGATGGCGTCTTTGGTATTGCCGCCTCCTTGCCGGCAGCCACATCATTCAACTGGTCGATCAGCGCCTGATCATCACCTTCCGGTTCACACTCGTTCGCCTCCAGTTCAGCCAGAATAGTCTTGATGACGTCTATGGATTTAAGAATAAGACTGACCGCATGCGTGGATACTTTCAACTCCCTGTCCCGGAATTTTCCCAGCACGTTTTCGGCGGCGTGCGCAACGGATTCAAGACGCGGCAAGCCGAGAAAGCCACAGGTTCCCTTGACCGTGTGGACGAGACGAAAAATATTGTCCAAAACCGCCTTGTCTTCCGGATCCTTTTCAAATCTCACAAGTTCGACGTCGATGACATCCAGGCTTTCGCTCGTTTCGGTCAGAAATTCGTTAAGTAAATCATCCATATCGTTATCCACACGCTTGGCGAGAGAGGACAGGGCTTGAGATCGCCCTGCCCTATACCGATAACGGATTGGTCTTAAGAAGCCGTAAAGTTAGCGGGTAGCAGAATTATCCGGCAAAATTACCATGCAAAATAATGCGTTCAGGACCGATTTCCGCCAGTAGTTTTCCATTCATGAAACGGGCGATCATTCCGGTAAAATAGGCTTGAACCAGCCGTGGAGCCAATCCGGCCAGGGCGATTTCACCCTCGAGAATTTCCGCCATGCTTTCAAGCGGCCGGAGCATTGAGCCTTCCGCGGTTATCCGGATTTTAACCCTTTTCTCCTGCTGTGACAGGAAGGCGGAGACATTACCCCCGCGCGGCAGGGCTTCAGCCGCCAGCAGAGCGCCATTCACCAGAAGTTTCGCAGGCAGACGATGCGCCGATTCTGCATTGCACTGCCAGTCAAGGTTAACCTGATGATCTTTCAAAAGCGCCGCCGTCACCTTGCGCGCCTGGGTCAGATCGATAACTGCGTCAGGTCCGCCTGCCGCGCCATAAGCCAGGCGGGCAAATTCCAGTTTGTTGGCCGCGCGTTCGGCGCTTTGCGTGATCAGGCGCATCGCCATCTCACGCATTTCAGCATCGCTTTCATCTGAAAGCACTTCCAGCCCGTTGTTGACCGCGCCAACCGGGCTCACCAGATCATGACACAGCCGTGAACAAAGCAATGAAACCAGATCAAACCCCTCATCATCCATACCGTATTCTCCCTGGCCGCCAGGCCGATTGATTAAGCAATTTAGGGTATTTCATGCTGGCGCGGATATGGTAAACGGTTGGTTAATCATTTTATGGCGTTCTAAGCGTTCTCACGCCGATTTATTTCGAAGTTTTTCATCACCAGCCGCGTTGAAAGGAATATCGTGCCAAACAATCTCACCGGGGACAAGACCCTAGCTTTGGCGGTACGCGATATTGCCGTGGGCGCGGGCGCGATCATCATGAAATACTATGAAGAAGATCTGGATGTCCGGAAAAAAACCGATTCCTCTCCCGTGACGGTCGCCGATGAGGCGGCGGAACATTTCATCATCGCCGAACTCGCCAAACTTACTCCCGAAATTCCTGTCATTGCTGAAGAACTGGCCGCGGCAGGCGGTTTGCCGCCAGTCGGCAAACGATTCTGGATCGTTGACCCGCTGGATGGGACGAAGGAGTTCATCGACAGAAACGGTGAGTTTACCGTCAACATCGCGCTGGTGGAGGATGGCCTGCCCAGTCTGGGCGCCGTCTACGCACCTGCTATTCAGCGCATGTTTTTTGCCTATGGTCCCGGCGCCGCCTTTGAACAAACGATTGATCCGCACAAGGACATCAGCCAGACAAGAAACAGTCCGGCCAGGGAAATCCACGCCCGTAAACCAGCCGGCGATGGTCTGGTCGTAATCGCCAGCCGTTCTCATCGCGACAAGAAGACCGAAGAATTTCTGGCGGCCTATCCGGTGAAGGAGATCGTGGCCGCCGGTTCATCTCTCAAATTCTGCGTGCTTGCGGCGGGAGAAGCGGATCTCTATCCCCGCCATGGACCGACCATGGAATGGGACACGGCCGC
>DMKG01000014.1:0-134 GCA_003454415.1 Alphaproteobacteria bacterium | reverse complement strand
ATGGAATGGGACACGGCCGCGGGACAGGCGATACTCATGGGGGCGGGGGGACGCGTCACCAATATGGATGGCACGCCCTTTACCTATGGCAAGCCGGATTTTCGCAATCCCCATTTCATCGCCTGGGGCGCGGC
>DMKG01000243.1:1059-5535 GCA_003454415.1 Alphaproteobacteria bacterium | reverse complement strand
TTTCAATCCGGCCGTAAGCGTGGCCTTTCTGCTGCGCGAACAAATACCGGCAGGGGATACGGCCTTATACATTCTGGCGCAGATATCAGGCGCGCTGGCGGGGATGCTGTGCGCGCATTTCATGTTTGAATTGCCCCTGTTGCAGTTTTCCACGCATATACGCGCCGGGATGGCCCAGTTCGGATCGGAATTCATCGCCACCATGGGCCTGCTTCTGATTATATTCGGCTGTCTGCGGTATCGCGCCGAGGCCGTTTCCTATGCCGTCGCACTGTATATTTCGTCGGCCTACTGGTTTACCGCCTCAACCTCCTTCGCCAACCCTTCCGTAACCATCGCCAGAAGCCTTACGGACAGCTTCTCCGGCATCCGGCCCATAGACGCCCCCTGGTTCATACTGGCGCAACTGGCCGGGGCTGCTGTGGCCGGATATGTCTTTGGCTGGCTGTTTTCCCCGGATGAGGACGAAACCCCTTCGTCCCCCGGTAAAGCTGCGGATTTCTGATCCCTAACCCACCTGACGTTCAAGAGCTTTGCATTCGGCACGCTAGCTGGGCTATCACTACGCCTCCCATTCCAGGGCTTCACGGGAGGCATTCATGCGCAATTTGACGCATTTCATTGGCGGCCAGCACATCGAGGGCGCAAGCGGGCGTTTTCTGGATGTTTTCAACCCAATGACCGGGGAGGTCCAGGCCAGATCGCCGCTGGCGAGCAGTGATGAAGTGCGCAAGGCGATCGCCAGCGCCGCCAGCGCCTTTCCCGCCTGGGCTGCGGAAAATCCGCAAAAACGCGCCCGCGTCATGTTCCGTTTCAAGCAATTGGTGGAAGAGAATATGGACACGCTGGCGGCCTTGCTCAGCCGTGAACATGGCAAGGTGATCGCCGATTCGAAAGGCGACATTCAGCGCGGGTTGGAGGTTATCGAATTCGCCTGCGGCATTCCCCATCTTACCAAGGGTGAATTTACCGAAGGCGCGGGCCCCGGCATCGACATGTATTCCATGCGCCAGCCGCTTGGCGTGTGTGCGGGCATCACGCCCTTCAATTTCCCGGCGATGATTCCGATGTGGATGTTCGGCATCGCCATTGCCTGCGGAAACACCTTTGTGTGCAAGCCTTCGGAAAAGGACCCCTCCGTGCCGCTGCGGCTTGCGGAATTGATGAAACAGGCGGGTCTGCCGGACGGCGTGCTGAATATGGTGATCGGCGACAAGGAGGCGGTGGACACGCTTCTGACCGATCCACGCGTGCAGGCCGTCAGTTTTGTCGGCGCCACCGCCACTGCGCAATATATCTATGCGACGGCCGCCGCCAATGGAAAACGCGTACAGGCCATGGGCGGCGCCAAAAATCACATGATCGTCATGCCGGATGCGGACATGGATCAGGTCTGCGACGCGCTGATGGGCGCGGCCTATGGTTCGGCGGGTGAACGCTGCATGGCGATTTCGGTTGCGGTGCCGGTTGGAAAACGCACGGGCGATGCGCTGATCGAGGCTCTGCGCCCGCGGGTCGAGGCTCTGAAAATCGGCCTTTCCACCGATCCCGAAGCCGATTACGGCCCGGTAGTGACGGCGGAGCATCTGGCGAAAATCAGGAATTACATTGACGTTGGCGTCAGCGAAGGCGCGAAACTCCTGGTGGACGGTCGCGGCTTCAGGCTGCAAGGCTATGAAAACGGCTTTTATATCGGCGGCTCCCTGTTCGATCAGGTGACCCCCGCCATGCGCATCTACAGGGAGGAAATATTCGGGCCGGTGCTGTGCGTCGCCCGCGCCGATGATTTCGAGGCGGCGCTGCGCCTGCCCAGCGAACATCAGTACGGAAACGGGGTTTCGATTTTCACCCGCGACGGCGATGCGGCGCGGGAATTCGCCTCCCGCGTGCAGGTGGGCATGGTGGGCGTCAATGTGCCCATTCCCGTTCCTCTCGCCTATCACAGCTTTGGGGGCTGGAAAAGCTCGGCCTTTGGCGACACCAATCAGCACGGGACGGAAGGGGTCAAATTCTACACGAAAATCAAGACCGTCACCGCCCGCTGGCCCGCCATCGGCGTGCGCAGCGGCGCTGATTTCACCATTCCCACCATGAAATGACCTGGTGAAGCGGATTCTGAACAGTCAGCGCAGGAAAGCATGAAAGGACCGCTAGCCGTCTATCGCGAACGCGTGCATTCAGGCCATATACGGCCTGATCCGGCGCAGGAATTCGCTATCCGCCGTTTGCAGACGCTGGAGGATGAGTTGCGGGCTTATGGCCGTACGCGGCAGAACCGGCTGCTTTCATGGCTGGGCCGTCCCGCGCCGCAGGCGCCCAAGGGACTGTATCTGTGGGGTGAGGTCGGGCGCGGCAAAAGCATGCTGATGGATCTGTTCTACGAAACGGTCCCGGTAGCGCGCAAACGCCGGGTGCATTTTCTTCAATTCATGCTGGAAACCCACGAAGCGATCTTCAACTGGCGGCAGGCGAACAAACGCGGCGAAATTGCCAGAAGCGAAAAATCCAATGGCGACGACCCTATCGTCCCGGTGGCGCGCAATATCGCAGACAAGGTGCAATTACTGTGTTTTGACGAGTTTCAGGTATCCGACGTCGCCGACGCGATGATCCTTGGCCGTCTGTTCACCGCCCTGTTCGATTTCGGGGTGGTGGTGGTGCTGACCTCCAACCGCGCGCCGGACACGCTTTATGAGGGGGGCCTCAACCGGCAATTATTCCTGCCTTTCATCGAGCTGCTGAAACAGCGCCTGCTGATTACCCATCTGGAAAGCCCTACGGATTACCGGCTGGAGAGGCTCAGCGGTCATCCGGTCTATCATACGCCGCTCGGACCGGAAAGCGATCGTGAAATGGATGCGGCCTGGTTGCGTCTGACCGACACTGTGCGTGGAAAGCCCATGAAACTGGAGGTTCAGGGGCGCAAGCTGCTGGCGCCCCAGACGGCCAGCGGCGCGGCGCGTTTCACCTTTCGCGATTTATGCGAAGCCGCTTTGGGAGGACCCGATTATCTGCAGATCGCCTGGACGTTTCATACTGTCCTGCTGGACCATATTCCGCGCATGGACCGCAGCCAGCGCAACGAGGCGAAGCGTTTCGTCACCCTGATCGACGCCCTTTATGATAACCGCGTAAAACTGATCTGTTCGGCGGATGGACCGCCCGCCTCCCTTTATCCCGAAGGCGATGGCAGCTTTGAATTCGCCCGCACCGTGTCGCGGCTGATGGAGATGCAGTCGGTGGAGTATCTCGCCATGGGACATGCGGTCTGACAAGGAAGAGGCCCGCAAGCCGGAACAGCCGTCTGCGCCGAACGCGCGCCCTCAGATCATGTAAACATCCAGAACGGTTTCGGCCGTGTCGTTCAGCACATAGGCGGTGCGCCGCGCAATGCGCCAGCCATCCCCGCGCGGGATGAGTTCGTATTCGCTCCAGCCATAATAGGTGATCGTGGCGCCTTCCTTGCTGGAATGCACCGTCCAGTTTGCGCGGGCATGCACACGGCCCTCTTTTTCCTCCGCATGCAGCAGCTGCACAAGGTGACAGGTGCGCGCCGGCGCGTCGGAGGCCGAGGCCGAACGGCCCGTGCGGATACGGTAAATCCTGTCTTCCAGACCGCCGCGACTGGCGTAATAGATCAGGGAGATTTCGCGCTGCGGATCAGTGGTCGGCGCGCCGTCATCATCCCAGGCCGGGACCCAGTAAACCGCATCCTCCGTATACAGATCAAGCCAGGCGTCCCAGTTCTTCGTATCCAGATAGAGTGATTCCCGCCCCAGAAAGCGGCTGACCGAATTCCATAATTCCGGCTGCGTCAACATGATCGGGCCCCCGGCAAGCCGCACCCCGCGCGATGCGATCTCTGATGATGAAAACTAACACGCATTTTGCGGCGCGCAAACGGTCTTGCAGGCGGAACTAACGCTCGCCGATCAGCACTTCGCGCTTGCCCGAATGGTTGGGCGGGCCGATGACCCCCTGTTCTTCCATTTCCTCCACAATGCGCGCCGCCCGGTTATAACCAATGCGCAGATGCCGCTGGATCAGGCTGGTGGAAACGCGTCCCTGGCTCGCCACCATCGCCACGGCCTTGTCATAGAGCGCCGCCTCCCCGTCGCCCGCCAGGCCCATCATGTCGGCGGTAATCTCGGCCTCTGCCTCCTCAGTCACCGCTTCAAGATAGGCGGGCGCGCCCTGGGTTTTCAGGAAAGCCACGGCCTTTTCCACTTCCTCGTCACTGACATAGGGGCCATGCACGCGGGTGATGCGCCCGCCGCCCGCCATATACAGCATATCTCCCTGACCCAGTAACTGCTCGGCCCCCTGTTCGCCCAGAATGGTCCGGCTGTCGATCTTGGAGGTCACCTGAAAACTGATACGGGTGGGAAAATTCGCCTTGATGGTGCCCGTGATGACATCGACGCTGGGGCGCTGCGTCGCCATGATCAGATGAATGCCGGCGGCGCGCGCCATCTG
>DMKG01000243.1:0-791 GCA_003454415.1 Alphaproteobacteria bacterium | reverse complement strand
CCGGCGGCGCGCGCCATCTGCGCGAGACGCTGGACGGCGACTTCGATATCCTTGCCCGCGACCATCATCAGATCGGCCATTTCATCGACGATCACGACGATGAAGGGCAATGGCTCCAGATTCATTTCCTGTTCTTCGAAGATCGGCCTGCCGGTGCCCGGATCGAATCCCGTCTGCACCGTGCGTTTGAGGATTTCGCCTTTATCCGCCGCCGCCGCCACCCGCTGATTATAGGCGGCGATGGAGCGCACGCCGAGCCGGGACATCTTGCGGTAGCGGTCTTCCATTTCCCGCACCGTCCATTTCAGCGCCACGACCGCCTTTGCCGGTTCGGTCACCACCGGCGCCAGCAGATGCGGAATTCCGTCATACACCGATAATTCCAGCATTTTTGGATCGATCATGATGAATTTGCATTGATCCGGGGGGAGCCGGTAAAGCAACGACAGGATCATCGTGTTGATGCCGACGGATTTGCCCGAACCCGTCGTGCCGGCGATCAGAAGATGGGGCATGGCCGCAAGGTCGGCGATGACCGGTTCGCCGCCAATATTTTTTCCCAGAGAAAGCGTCAGCCGCGCTGCGGTGTTTTCGTAGGCGCCCGACGACAGCAATTCGCGCAGGTAAACCGTCTCCCGCCTTGAATTAGGCAGCTCGATGCCGATGGCGTTACGCCCCGGGATGACCGCAACGCGCGCGGAAACCGCGCTCATGGACCGCGCAATATCATCCGCAAGTCCGATCACCCGGGACGATTTGATGCCGGGCGCGGGTTCCAGCTCATACAGGGT
>DMKG01000246.1 GCA_003454415.1 Alphaproteobacteria bacterium | reverse complement strand
TTTCGTCAAGGAAAACTGCCCCCCCACCCGGCGTGATCCGGCCAATCCGGCTGAGCCTTACCCCGCATTGGTCTGCGGCCTCCATCAATGACTGGCGGTGTTCAAGCGGGGCGGTGAACAGGATTTCATAATCATCCCCCCCACTCAGCAACTGCGGCATATCTGTCATACCTGCTTCCAGCGCCTGCCGTGCTGCGATGGAAAGTGGGATGCGGGTTGTCTCGATCTCCGCGCCTTTGTCCGATGTTTCCAGAATATGACCAAGATCGGCCGCAAGCCCGTCTGAAATATCAATGGAGGCATGAACGCGACCGGGAAGCCTGAGCCCTAAAGCAACGCGCGGTTGCGGCAGCAGATAACGCTGAAGCAGATCCTCCGACGCCTGACGGGATAGATTTCCCCATCCCCTGTCACGCCGGACCTGCAGACCGAGGGCGGCGTCCCCAATGGTTCCCGTGACATAAATGTCATCCCCCCCACGCGCGCCCGAACGGCGCGGCATAAGCCCGCGATCCACCCATCCCATGGCGGTCAGTGAAAGACATAACGGACCAGGGCCCGAAGTCGTATCTCCCCCCAGGAGATTGATGCGATATTCCGCCTGATCGGCGGCCAGCCCCGCGGCGAACGCCCGCAGCCACGCCATGGTGACTTCCTTTGGCAGGGCGATGGTCAGAATATAGCCATGGGGGACCGCCCCCTTGGCCGCCAGATCGGAAAGATTGACCCGCAAAAGTTTCCGCGCAACGAGGCCCGCCTCATCGTCTGGAAAGAAATGCACCCCGGCAATCATCATATCCGCCGTCACCACCAGCTCCTTCCCGGAGATGGGCGAAAGGATGGCGGCGTCGTCGGTCAAACCGAAGCTGTTCTGGTCCGCCTTCGCCAGGGGCGCGAAAATTTCCGCGATTAGCGCAAATTCCCCGGGGTGTTCAGCATCTGTCTTTTTGCCCATCAAAGGCCTCCGGGCGCAGCCGCCGGGCGATTTTGTCCAGCACTCCGTTTGCAAATCCAGGCTCATCGCCCGGGAAAAACGCATGGGCAATGTCGATATATTCGCTGAGAACCACCTTGACGGGAGTATCCTTGCGGGCCATCAATTCATAGGTTCCCGCGCGGATAAGGGCGCGCAATGTCGCATCAAGACGGGGCAGAGCCCAGTCCGCGCTGACGGTTCGTGCGATCAGCGGGTCGATTTCAAGCTGACGGGAAACCACCCCGCGCACCAGTTCCGTAAACAAACCCTGATCCGCCTGTTCATATTCGATCCCCTCGATTTCATGCCCGATACGTTCGGAAAGAAATTCGAGGATGACGGCATTGACGTCAATACCGCTGATTTCCATCTGATACAGCGCCTGCACCGCCAGCAATCGGGCGAGAGAGCGGCCGCTGGCCTTACGGATCGTGCTCGTCATTGGTTTCGTGTTCCCAGCCGCTAGTATGGTTTTGGATTTTTAAATGAGGCCGATACTTACAGCAACTTCAAATCCAGATACTCCACTAGCCGTTTTACTTGCTGGTGGTCCTTATGGACCGGCATCCGCAAACGGGCGCGCCAAAAACAGGACGCGAATGCTGGAACGGGACCGCAGATGCGATCGGGTCAGTGTGACGAACTGCGGATTCGGGGCGCTAATGGCACTTATTCCAGGCCGAATTTACGCCGGTGATCCACCATTGTAAGGCAGGCCTGGGCGAATTCACGCCCCTTGTTCTTGTCCGTCATCGAAGCGCGGGCAATCGCCTGCGCCTCATTTTCAACAGTCAAAATTCCATTGGCCAGCGCCACGCCATATTGCAGAGACAAATCCATCAGTCCGCGTGCGGATTCCGCGCAGATCGTCTCGTAATGGGTCGTCTCGCCACGGATCACGCAACCCAGCCCGATATAGCCATCATAGCGGCGTTTGCTGGAATTGGCGCGCCGCGCCTCGATTGCGAAACGGATAGCGGCGGGGATTTCAAAAGCGCCGCTGACTTCGTAACAGTCGAAAGTGGCCCCCTGCCGCTTCAGTTCCGTCACGACCCCCTCTAACAGCGCATCGGAAATATGCGCATAGAAACGCGCCTCGACAATCATGATATGTGGGGGATGCGCCATCTGTACTCAATCTTTAGGGGTAATGGGCAGGATGTCGGCAATATGCAGGCCATAACCCTCCAGCCCGATAATGTGCCGGTTTTGAGAATTGGAGAGCAGGGCCAGCTCCTTAACTCCAAGATCGACCAAGATCTGTGCGCCAACCCCATAATCGCGCAGCGCCCGCCCGCCTCCGCCTTTTTCACGCATCAGAATGTCGGATACGATCGTCGCCTTGGTGTCGCGGATCAGTACAATCACCCCGCGCTCCAGCCTGGAAATCTGCTCCATCGCGCCGTGCAGAAGACCCGTATGACCACTTTTTGCGCCCAGCAGATCATCAAACACATTGATGGCGTGCACCCGCACCGGCACGGGCCCCGGCGCTTTGACATCGCCTTTCACCAGGGCGATATGCTCTGCATATTCAACAACGTTGATATAGACATAGAGTTTGAACTGACCGCCATACATGGTGTCGATATCGGTTTCAACGGCGCGGTGTATGATGCGGTCATACCGGCGGCGATAGGCGATCAGATCGGCGATGGTCGCCACTTTGAGGCCATGAGTCTGGGCAAAGCCCACCAGGTCCGGCAGCCGGGCCATGGTGCCGTCTTCGTTCATGATTTCGCAGATCACGCCAGCAGGGTTCAACCCGGCCAGTCTTGCAATATCCACCGCCGCTTCGGTATGCCCGGCGCGCACCAGCACCCCGCCATCGCGCGCCATCAGGGGAAATACATGCCCGGGGGTTACGATATCCCGCGCGCCCTTGGTGGGATCGATCGCCACGGCGACCGTGCGGGCGCGGTCATGGGCGGAGATGCCGGTGGTCACCCCTTCGCGCGCCTCTATGGAAACCGTAAAGGCGGTCTGGTGACGCTCCTGATTATTCGAGGCCATCAGTGGAATGCCCAGTTCCTTGACCCGTTTGCCGGTCAGACTCAGGCAGATGAGGCCACGTCCGTGCTTGGCCATGAAATTGATGGCGTCAGGGGTAGCCATCTGCGCTGGAATGATGAGATCGCCTTCATTTTCACGATCCTCGTCATCCACCAGAATGAACATGCGGCCATTGCGGGCGTCTTCGATGACATCTTCAATGGGGGAAAGAAATTCCTGCAATTCTTTTGGGCTAAGTTTGCCTGTTGCCGTTTCGGACATTTATCTCTCCGCCTGATTGAGCCGGTCGACATAGCGGGCAACCACATCCACCTCCATATTCACCAGATCACCCACCGCCCTGTTCCCGAAAGTGGTCATCTGCTGGGTATGGGGAATGACATTCACGCCAAAGATTACGGCGCCGTCCTGATCGCCGACTTCATTGACGGTGAGAGAAACCCCATCCAGCGCCACCGACCCCTTCGGCGCGATATAGCGCGCCAACTCGCGAGGCGAGGCAAAGCTGTAGCGGATCGATCCCCCTTCCGGTCGGATCGCGGTGATCCGCGCCTGGCCATCTACATGGCCGCTGACAATATGGCCGCCCAGTTCATCGCCAATGCGCAGGGCGCGCTCCAGATTGATGCGATGGCCGGGGGCGAGTTTGCCCAGATTGGTGCAGTTCAGCGTTTCGGCGGAGGCGTCAACGGCGAACCAGGCCTGGCCGTCCGCATCCCGCCCCTTGTCCACCACTGTCAGGCAGACCCCTGAACAGGCGATGGAAGCGCCGATCTCCACATTTTCCACTGGATAGGCGGTGGTGATAACCATACGGGTATCGCCGCGCTTTTCCATGGAGCGGAGATTGCCGACGTCGGTGATGATGCCTGTGAACATCGCCTATACATACGCCAGCCGGAGATAGGTTTCCACTACATCGTCACCCAAAACGCGTATGGATTCACGCAAATAGGCTGGCGAATCTGCAAGATGGCCAAGACCCAACGGGGCGACGGCTGCAATCCCGTCCCCGCCGATCAGGCGCGGCGCCCGGAACCAGTAGATCTGGCTGGCCAGATGGTGCTGAATAACCGAGGCGATCAGGGCGCCGCCCCCCTCGATCAGCAGCCGGGTAACGCCCCGCGATGCGATGGCGTTAAGCATGCCGCGGGTATCCAGCCCCCCATCGGCGCCCGCGCCGGTCTCGATGACTTCCACCCCGGCGTCACGATAGGCCTGTTTGCGCTGGGGATCCCCGTCCGTTCTCGTCAGCAGCCAGACGGGAAGCTGCGCGGCGCTCCTCACCAGACTGGCGGTCAGAGGCAGGCGCATCCGCCCATCGGCGACGATCCGAACCGGAGAGGCCGCTTCCAGCCCCGGCAGACGGCAGTTCAACAGGGGATCATCGGCGAGCGCCGTGGCGCTGCCGACCAGTATCGCGTCATGGCTGGCGCGCAGAAAATGCCCATAGGCGCGGGCCTCGTCGCCGGTAATCCATCTGCTTTCCCCATTTCCAAGCGCGATACGCCCATCCATGCTGCTGGCGATCTTGACGCTGACCATGGGAAGGTTCCGGGTAATCCGGGAAATGAACCCGGCATTGAGGCGCGACGCCTCCTCTGCGCAGAGGCCAACCGTCACGCTTATGCCGGCCTGACGGAGTTTGTCGAAGCCCTGCCCGGCCACCCGCGGGTCAGGATCGGCGATGGGCGCAACCACTCTCCCGACCCCCGCGGCGATGAGCGCTTCTGCGCAGGGTGGTGTCCTTCCGTGATGCGCACAGGGCTCTAGGCTGACATAGGCGGTTGCCCCTTTCGCTGCAGCGCCAGCGCGCGCCAGCGCTTCGGTCTCCGCGTGGGGACGGCCGCCCTTTTGCGTCCAGCCGCGGGCGATGATCCCACCCCCCGCGATCACACAACCCACAGCCGGGTTGGGCCAAACTTCCCCAAGCCCGCGCCGCGCCAAATGAAGCGCCACGCGCATGAAATGCAGATCTCGGGAGGTTTCTGAGGCGGACATCATGGAGCAGGATTTCCTGGCAGGGAGTGCAGAAGGACAATTGTATCAGAACATGACGGATTTGGACGGAATTGCTGAACTCATAGCCTCCATACTCTAATTCCCTTTGTGGGAAAAGACGTCGCTCCACTGCTCCGGTTTCCTGCCTGCTCCCACAAGCGGCGCATCTGAGTCGCACTGTGATTACGCACCAGGCCAGGGCGCAAGGGATTGGTCGCGTCAGACTGAAATCGTCTGGCCGGAGAATAGATGATATTACAAACCCTCAGCTTGCCGCATATGGAAAAACAGCCGAAGCGCTGAATAAAAATCCTTCCGGAAGATCAATCAGTCTACAGATCATTTTGTCTGCAATAGAGCATCCGCATGATGCCGGCGTCATTA
>DMKG01000311.1 GCA_003454415.1 Alphaproteobacteria bacterium | reverse complement strand
GTGACCATGGTGTAGCCGTTGTAATCCAGCCAGTCGACCAGCGGGCGGATCGGCGAATACTCCTGGTCTTCAATCAGCGCCGTGTAATAGAAGGCGCGGATCAGGATGCCGTTTTCCGAAAAGTGGTCCAGCAGGCGTTTGTAATCGATATCGAAATTGAGCGCCCGGGCGGCAGCGTATAGATTGGAGCCATCTATGAAGAGCGCTATTCGCTCGGTCGGATAAAATTTCATAAAACAATCCTTTTATTTCCTGGAGGCCATGTTGATGCATGACGCGTCTTCGCCAAACCTTCGCAGGTGAGTGACTCAAGCCGGGAGCCGACCTCCGTGAACAGATTTTGGTGAATGCCCGGCTTTGTCAGGGGCATAACCTATAGTTACTTATTTCATTAGGGTTAAGCAATACAATGTATGGAGGATATTGAGTTGTTTCTGAAACGTTTTCTTATATCCATATGATTATTATTGGTTTAGGCGGCAATCTTCCCAGCCGTTTCGGGCCTCCCGCCCTTACCCTCCGTCGCGCGCTGGAAAAACTTGAGGAATTCGGAGCAAAACCCGTTTCCTGTTCGCCTTTTTATGGTTCTCATCCCGTGCCGGTCTCCGACCAGCCGGATTTCGTGAATGCCGTGGCGCTGATTAAGACCGGATTACCTCCGGGGGCCCTGCTTCAGCAACTCCTGTCTGTCGAGCAGGAAATCGGGCGCAGCAGAGGAGAAGCAAATGCAGCCAGGACGATAGATCTGGATCTGCTCGCTTATGGGGATATCTGCCTGGAGGGTCAGCATCCTGACGCGCCGGGTCTGCTGTTGCCGCATCCGCGTATGCATTTACGTGGGTTTGTGCTGGCGCCCCTTTGCGATATCGCGCCGGAGTGGATTCATCCGCAATTGCGTCTCACCGCCCGGGAACTTTTTGCTGCTCTTCCGGAAACGCAAGGCATATGGAGACTTTAGCTTATCTGTTGCACTGCGGTGGGATAATGACTAGATATGTTCTCTCAACCTTTCCCAGATTGATCCAGGAGTTGTGCTGATGGCGCGCGTCACAATTGAAGATTGCATCGATAAGCTGCCCAACCGCTTCGAGCTGGTGCTTCTTGCCGGCCAACGCGCTCGCGCCATTTCCGCAGGGGCGCCCATTACGGTCGAGAGGGATAACGACAAGAATCCGGTGGTGTCACTGCGCGAAATCGCAGAAAAGACGATTTCCCCCGATCGTCTGCGCGAAGATCTGGTGTCCGGACTGCAGCGCTATAGCCGTACGGAAGATTCCGATGAGATGGATACGCCCTTATTGGCGGGCGCTGAAAAAGACGAGGCGGCCGACGACATGAATGAGGAGGATCTGCTGCGCGCTTTGCGCGGTGAAGCAGATGGCAGGAATGCGGCTCCAAGTGGCGGAAGATAGTGGACCAGGCATCCAACTGGACCTGTTCTACGGGACGCGCTTCCTTCCCAGCTTCACCCTGAAAGGGGTTATTCCTTCTGTTGCATCCAGTGTTGCAAGCTGTGACTCAGCGGAGTCGTAGCAATGATCCGCCAATATGAACTGGTCGACATGGTGCGCGCCTATGATCCCAATCTGGACGAGGCGCTTCTGAACCGCGCCTATATTTTCGGCACCAAGGCCCATGGCAATCAGAAACGCGCCTCGGGCGATCCTTATTTCTCCCATCCTGTTGAAGTGGCGGGGATATTGGCGGGTCTGAAACTGGATACGCCCAGCATCGCCACCGCGCTTCTGCATGACGTACTGGAAGATACTCCCGTATCCTATGAAGATCTTGAAAAATCCTTTGGCGTCGAGATCGCGACCCTTGTCGATGGGGTAACAAAGCTCTCCAAAATCGCCTTTACGTCCCGGCAAAGTGAACAGGCGGAAAATTTTCGTAAACTTCTGATCGCCATGTCCGCGGATATCCGCGTGTTGCTGGTGAAGCTGGCCGACCGCCTGCACAACATGCGGACCCTGCGTTTCATCAAAAGTCCGGAAAAGCGCGCCCGGATCGCCCGCGAAACGATGGAAATCTATGCTCCGCTGGCGGGCCGTATCGGCATGCAGGACATGCTGGAGGAATTGCAGGATCTGGCCTTTGCGGAATTAAACGGCGAGGCGCGGGAATCGGTAATCGCCCGAAGGGATTTTTTAAGAAAGAAAACAGGAGAAAGCACGGAACGGATCGCCACGCTGCTGAAGGAGACACTGGATTCGAAAGGCATCAAGGCGGTGGTGTCGGGGAGGGAAAAACGCCCTTACTCGATCTGGAGCAAGATGCAGCGAAAATCGATTTCCTTCGAGCAGCTTTCAGATATTTTCGGCTTTCGCATCATCGTCGATACAGTAGACGACTGTTACCGCGCGCTTGGAGTCATTCATCAGACCTGGCCTGTAACCCCCGGACGTTTCAAGGATTATATCTCGACGCCCAAGCGGAACCATTACCAGTCCATTCATACTACGGTGTTCGGGCCTGACAAACAACGTGTCGAAATGCAGATCCGTACAGCAGAAATGCATAGGAATTGTGAATTTGGCCTGGCGGCGCACTGGCAATACAAAGATGACAATGGCGTAGGCAAGGCCTCGCATCCTCCCGATCTTTATGCCTGGCTGCGCGAACTGGTCGACATGATCGAAGAGGGAGAGGGCCCGGAACAATTCCTTGAATACACAAAGCTGGATCTTTTCATAGACCAGGTGTTCTGCTTCACCCCGGGCGGAGACCTGATTGCGCTGCCGCGCGGAGCCACTCCCATAGATTTCGCCTATTCTGTGCATACCAGTGTTGGCGACAGTTGCGTGGGATGCCGCATCAATGGCAGGCCCATGCCGCTGCAGACAGAACTCCAAAACGGCGACCAGGTGGAGATTATCCGGTCTGACGCGCAGACGCCATCGCCGCTGTGGGAAAAGATCGCCGTGACAGCCAAGGCCCGCGCCGCCATTCGGCGATATGTGCGGCAAAGCCAGCGTGGGGAATATATCAATCTGGGGCGTGAGATTGCAGAAAAGGCCTTCCGAACCGAAGATTACCCGTTCAGTGAAAAAGCCCTGTCAGAGGCGCTGACATCCCTGAAACTGACTTCCACGGATGAGGTTTATGAAAAGCTCGGGCGCGGCCTGTTGACGGGCGCCCAGGTCATGCAGGCGGCGTTTCCGGGGATCAAGATAAAAGACCCCCAAATTCCTGTCGCGCTGACCGGGACAAAAGAGGGCCGGCGGAGCCGTTCTGCCGCCATACCCATTCGCGGCATGACAGCAGGTCTTGCGGTGCATTATGGAGAATGCTGCCATCCCCTGCCAGGTGACCGTATCGTGGGTATACAAACCACCGGCGGCGGGGCGACCATCCACACTATTGACTGTGAAATTCTGGAGCAATTCATCGATACGCCTGAACGCTGGCTGGACATGAGCTGGGATGCGGCAAACGGAGACGCGCCGGATTTTTTTGTGGGACGTATCGAGGCCACGTTGTCGAATGAGCCCGGTTCACTTTCGGAGCTTTCCACCCTGATCGCCAAGAACAGGGGAAATATCAGCAATCTAAAGATTTCCAACCGGACGAGAGATTTCTTTGATATGCAAATTGATATTGAAGTGCGAGATGTTAAACATCTCAATAATATCATTTCCGCGTTGCGGGGTTCTCCGCATGTGAGCAAAGTGGTTCGAAATCACGGATAAGGTGATGAAGCTCAGCTCTTGTAAGGGAAAAGCTGGTTTCTGGCATCGACATCAAATTAAATTATAGTAAAATCAAATGCTTAATAGAGTTTTTTAAATTCTGACATTCATTCTGGGCCCGCGGCGGACGGATATGAATGGCGGGACCTTTAAACGGATCGAAGCGAGGTTACGGGAAACGTGTTCAAGCGCCGTGAAAAGCTCACGACACAAGAAAAGCTGCGCGAGTGGGTATTTCCGGTCTCGGGCTGGCGGCGCGTTTCCATTTATCAGTGGCGCCGGTTGCAGCGCCTGAACGCCACACCGCATTCGGTCGCCCTTGGTTTCGCCATTGGGGTTTATATGTCGTTCTCGCCATTTGTGGGTTTTCATCTGGCGCTGTCCGGATTGTTCGCCTGGCTTTTCAGGGGCAATATCTTTGCCTCCATGCTGGGGAACATTCTTGGCAACCCTGTTACTTATCCCCTCATGTGGGCGGCGGATTACGCCACCGGCAATTTCCTGCTGGGAAAGCATGGAGGTGGAGTAACGCCAGAGCTTACCCTGTCCGGCTTATTCTCCGGGGCATGGGATTTTTTCCTTCCGTTCATGGTGGGAAGCGTGCTGGTTGGGCTGATCGCCTCCATCATTTTTTATTTTCCTGTAAAGGCGGGTATTTCGCGTTATCAGATCACGCGTCAGTCCCGGCTGACGCGAAACGCCGTCCTAGTGAAATCCCTCAAACTTCCTCCGCAGGGCATCGAGACGCAATGATGCAGCCAGGCCCCATTCGCCTTGGCGTGAATATCGATCATGTGGCGACCATCCGGAACGCCCGTGGCGGACGGCATCCCGATCCTCTGCGTGCAGCGCAGATCGCGGCCGAAGCAGGGGCGGACGGGATCACCGCCCATCTGCGAGAGGACCGGCGCCACATAGTAGATGACGATATTTTCCGGTTGAGCAAAGAGATTCATCTGCCTTTGAACATGGAATGTGCGGCGACCTCAGAAATGCTGGAGATCGCGCTGCGCATCCGCCCCCATGCAGTATGCCTTGTGCCGGAAAAACGTGAGGAGGTAACTACGGAAGGAGGCCTGGATGTGGCGGGGCAGCATAATCATCTGCGGCCATTCGCCAGCAGGCTGCGCGACGCTGGCATCCGCGTTTCGCTTTTCATCAATCCGGATTTACGTCAGATTGAAGCGGCGGGCCAAGCCGGAGCGGACATCGTCGAATTGCATGCAGGCGCTTATTGCGAAGCGATCAACGAAGGCAATCTGGCCGCAGCCCAGGCTGAAATCGGTTTGCACCGGCGAGCCGCCGAGATGGCGGCTGCGCAGGGGCTGGAAGTGCATGCCGGTCATGGCATCGCTTTTGATACGGTGTCGGCCTTTGCCGCCATTCCCCAGGTGGTGGAGCTGAATATCGGCCATTTCCTGATCGGCGAGGCGGTCTTTATCGGCCTTCACGAGGCTGTGAGGCAGATGCGCAGCCTGATGAACGGGGCGCGCGGGTAATGGTCATTGGCCTGGGCAATGATATTATTGACATCCGGAGAATCGAAAGGTCGCTGGAGCGGTTTGGCGAGCGGTTCATCAACCGTCTGTTTACGGAAAAGGAGCGGGAGCGCTCCGAGCGAAAGGCCAACCGGGCCGCGAGTTACGCCAAGCGTTTCGCCGCCAAGGAGGCTTGTTCCAAGGCCCTTGGCACAGGATTTCGAAGGGGCGTTTACTGGCGCGATATGGGGGTCAGCAATCTTGCCTCCGGCAAGCCCACCATGATCCTGACCGGCGGTGCGCAGCAGAGGCTGCAGGAGATCACGCCAGAAGGTCATGTAGCGCAAATCGACCTTACCCTCACCGATGACTTCCCCCAGGCCCAGGCGATCGTTCTGATTACCGCCATTCCTGTGAAATGAAATCGGAGACCGGCAGAGAAGCTTCTTGCCCGGACCGGATTTATTCCCCATAGAAGATCGATTCAATCCAGCTTGAACTGACAGACCAGTACAGGAAAAGGACCCTTTATGGCGCAGAAGAAATCGGGAGAATTCGCTGAAAACGTCAAGACGATCATTTATGCGCTGCTGATTGCACTGGTTATCAGGTCGTTTTTGTTCCAGCCCTTCAATATTCCTTCGGGGTCGATGATCCCTACTTTGCTTGTAGGGGACTATCTGTTCGTTTCCAAATACGCTTATGGTTATAGTCGGCATTCCTTTCCATTCAGTCCGCCCCTGTTCAGCGGCCGTATTTTACCCAGGACGCCGGAACGCGGTGATATCGCCGTCTTCAAGCTGCCTGTTGATGGTCATACGGATTATATCAAGCGCATCGTTGGTCTGCCGGGGGACAGGGTGCAAATGCAGGAGGGCAGGCTCCATATAAATGGACAAGCTGTGCGGCAGGTGCAGATGGCCGATTTTGTCGAAAAGGATATTCAGGGCAATGCAAGCCAGGCCAGGCAGTACCGTGAAACCCTGCCGGGAGACGCCAGTTATAATGTCCTGGATCTGGTGATCGATGGCCCGGTGGATAATACAGGCGTGTTTACGGTGCCGGAAGGTCATGTCTTCGTGATGGGGGATAATCGCGATAATTCAAGCGACAGCCGCGTTCTGAGCGGCGGTGTTGGCTTTGTTCCCATGGAAAATCTGGTTGGCCGGGCGGAATTCCTTTTCTTTTCCACCGATGGTTCGGCGCGTTTCTGGGAGTTCTGGAAGTGGCTGCCCGCCATGCGCTTTGAACGTATGTTCCGAACCATTCACTCCATTCAGGATGACGCGTGACGGCGAAAAATCTTGCAGCATTGGAATGCAGACTTGGCCACGAGTTCACCCGGCCGGAATGGTTGCGCGAGGCGCTCACCCATTCCAGCGTTTCACCCTCTGCTGGCCAGAACAATCAGCGATTGGAGTTTCTGGGGGACCGGGTGCTTGCGCTGGTCATCTCGGATTTTCTGTTTCAGGAATATCCTCTGGCCGCGGAGGGCGCGCTGGCGTTGCGGTTGAATGCGCTGGTGCGCCGTGAAACCTGCGCGTCGGTAGCAATGGAAATCGGATTGGGTGACTTCCTGATCCTGTCCGCTTCAGAAGCCGCCAGTGGAGGGCGTGAAAAACACGCCATTCTGGGGGACGCCTGCGAAGCAGTGATTGGCGCCCTCTATCTGGATGGCGGGATGGCGGCGGCCCGGCAGTTCGTGCGGCAATACTGGATCCCGCGCCAGGAAACACTGGTTCCGCCAGTAGCGGACGCCAAAACCGCCCTACAGGAATGGAGTCAGGCGCGTCAGCTGGGAACGCCTGACTATCGGGTCACCGGCCGTGAAGGACCAGATCACGCGCCGCTTTTCAGGGTGGAGGCAAGCCTTCCCGGTTACGCGCCAGCCATCGCCAGCGGTCCCTCGAAACGTGACGCCGAACGCGCAGCGGCCGCTCTCCTGTTGCGTCAAATCGGGGTGGACCCCTCAGAGCCGGAGAAATCATGAATTCTGAAAACGTCACACATTGTGGTTTCGTGGCCCTTATTGGTCCCGCCAATGCCGGCAAATCCACCCTGCTGAACAGCCTGACAGGGGAGAAACTTTCCATCGTCACCCACAAGGCGCAAACCACACGCATGCGTGTGCGCGGAATCGCTCTTGTCGAAAACACGCAGATTGTCTTTGTCGACACGCCGGGTATATTCAAACCGCAAAGGCGGCTCGACCGCGCCATGGTGCAGGCGGCATGGGAGAGCATGCAGGAGGCGGATAGCGTCGTTCTGGTGATTGATGCGGCGCGTGGTCTGAACGAGGACGCGAAGGCGATCATGGAAGGCCTGCAACGGGCCAAACGCAGCGCGGTGCTGGCGCTGAACAAGATTGACCTTTTGCCGCGAGAGAACCTGCTGCCCCTCACCAATACATTCAATGAGAGCGGCCTGTTCACGCGAACCTTTCTGATCTCCGCGCGTTCAGGGGACGGGGTGGAGGATCTTCGCGCCTTTCTGGCTCATGCCATGCCGTCCGGCGCCTGGCTCTATCCCGAAGATCAGCTATCCGATCTTACAGAACGCCTGATGGCGTCCGAAATCACCCGCGAGAAAATCTTTCTGCGTCTGCATGAGGAATTACCCTATGATTCAACCGTTGAAACCGAAGCCTGGAAGGAACTGAAGGATGGCGGCGCCCGGGTGGATCAGATCATTTACATCCGCCGCGCCAGCCAGAAGCCGATCGTTCTGGGGAAGGGCGGGCAAACACTTAAGCAGATTGGCGAAGCCGCGAGACTGGAGATGCAGAAGAGCTTCGGACGGCGGATTCATCTGTTTCTGCATGTCAAGGTCAATGAGAAATGGCTTGATGAACCTGCCCGATACAGGATGATGGGATTGCAGTTTGACCAAAAATGACGCTGGCCGAGTAAGGCGGTGAAGAACGATCCGGGGCGGGCATGGAATGGCGTGATGAAGCGGTTGTGCTATCTGCCCGGAAACATGGGGAGCGCGGGGTCATCCTCGATGCGCTGACGCGCGAGCATGGCCGTCATGCCGGCCTGGTGCGATACGGAACCTCCCGCCGTCTGCGCGGGGTTCTTGAACCTGGAAATCAGATCAGCCTGCGCTGGCATGCGCGCCTTGCCGATCAGCTGGGCCAATATTCGGTCGAACCGGTGCGCAGCCGGGCAGGGATCCTTTCCGATCCCTTGCGTCTTGCAGGGCTGAGTTCCGCCTGCGCTATCGCCCTGCTGGTTCTGCCCGAGCGCGAACCCCATGGACCCGTTTATGAGGGGCTGATCAGCCTTCTGGATGCAATCGAGAAGGTGGATCTGTGGCCTGCGGTGCTGGCGCGCTGGGAGCTGGGCGTGCTGGAGGAACTGGGCTTTGGTCTGGATCTTACGAAATGCGCGGCGACGGGGGTAAATGAGGATCTGATATACGTCTCTCCCCGCAGCGGGCGCGCCGTCAGCCGCGTATCAGGATTGCCTTATCATGACCGGCTGCTGCCTTTGCCGGCTTTTCTGCTGGGAAGCCAGTTGCCCGCGGCCCCTGCTGATATCGTGGCCGGTTTTGATCTTACGGGTTTTTTCCTTTCCCGCTTCGTGCTGGAGCCCCATGGCTGGAAAATGCCCCCGGCACGTAACCGGCTGCGCGACCGTCTGAAAAATTTCACCTCGCAGGATGCGAAGGGAGATTGCGGATGATATAAGCCCTTTATGGGCAAGCCGCTTACACCCGAATCAGATATTACGGACACCCCGCTGGGCGATGCCCTGGCGGAGCGCTATCTCACCTATGCGCTTTCCACCATCATGCACCGGGCGTTGCCGGATGTGCGCGACGGGCTGAAGCCTGTGCACCGGCGTCTGCTTTACGCCATGCGGCAGTTACGCCTTGATCCGGCCTCCGCGCCTAAGAAGTCTGCGCGCGTGGTGGGCGACGTCATCGGCAAATTCCATCCCCATGGAGAATCGTCGGTCTATGACGCACTGGTGCGCCTGACGCAGGATTTCGCCATCCGTTATCCACTGATAGACGGGCAGGGCAATTTCGGTAATGTGGACGGCGATAACGCCGCTGCGATGCGCTACACGGAAGCGCGGCT
>DMKG01000262.1:3907-4055 GCA_003454415.1 Alphaproteobacteria bacterium | reverse complement strand
CTGGACCGGGTGCTGCTGTGGGGGCATTATCTCGTGCCGCAATGGCATGCGCCCTATATACGCGCCGCCTACTGGAATGTGCTCGATTATCCGCGCCCGCTGCCTGACTATAATATCGGATTTCCCGAATTGTGGTGGTACAAGGGGG
>DMKG01000262.1:2090-3642 GCA_003454415.1 Alphaproteobacteria bacterium | reverse complement strand
TGGTACAAGGGGGAAAAGACGCCATAGGGCATGCAGTGACGAGATGGATTCGGCCTCATCCCCGTGTTTTTTTATTGGTAAATTTTCTGCGTTCAGCCTGAAGATGCAGGCGCCAATGATGATTTCATCTGAACGCAGTCCAATCTAGCGCCCGCAGGTTTCATGCGATTTCACCTTTGCCTTTTAACCCTTCTATGCCTGATACTGCCGGCGGGTGTGGTAATGGCGCAACCGGAACACGGCCTGTCGGCTTTCGGTGAACTGAAATATCCACGGGATTTCACGCATTTCGATTATGTCAATCCGGACGCGCCGGCAGGCGGGCGGTTATCCATGATCGGCGTCACGGGGGTGACTTCTTTCGACAGTCTCAATGGTTATATTCTGAAAGGTCAGCCTGCGGAAGGATTGAAACTGCTATTCGACACGCTGATGACCCGCGCCATGGATGAGCCCGACGCCATGTACGGGCTTCTGGCGCATTCCGTCGAGATCGCCGGGGATGGCAAGTCGGTGACGTTTTTTTTGCGGCCCGAAGCGCGCTTCCATGACGGATCAAAGGTGACCGCGGATGATGTGGTGTTCAGTTTCGATATTCTGAAAAAGGAAGGCCATCCGCTTCTTCGCCTGCCGCTGCGCGATGTCGGGAAGGCGGAGGTTCTTGGCCCCGATCAGGTCAGGTTCAGCTTCACAGGCGAAGAGACCCGCGATCTGCCCATGACGGTCGCGGAGTTGCCGGTATTTTCCAAAGCCTATTACGCAACGCGGGAGTTCGGCGCCAGCACGGTAGAGCCGCCATTGGGCAGCGGACCCTATCGGGTGAAGGACGTGCAGCTGGGGCGATCGATCACCTATGCCCGCAATCCGGATTACTGGGGCTGGAAACTGCCCGTCAATCGCGGACGGTTCAATTTCGCCAGCATCCGGTATAATTTTTACCGCGACCGTTCCGTGGCGTTCGAAGCCTTCAAGGCGGGCGCCTATGATCTGCGTGGGGAATTCACTTCGAAAACCTGGGCCACGGAATATGATTTTCCGGCGTTGCGGGAAGGAAAGGTCATCCGCGATACGCTGCCCGACGAAAACCCTTCCGGGGTGCAGGGGTATTTCATTAATCAGCGCCGTGAAAAATTCCAGGATATCCGGGTACGGCAGGCGCTCGATCTGGCTTTCGATTTCGAATGGGCCAACCGGAATCTGTTTTTCGGGCTGTATACCCGCACGGACAGTTACTTTGAGAATTCCGCGCTGGAGGCCAGAGGAGCGCCCAGCGAAGCGGAACTGGCGCTGTTGCAGCCCTATCGCGATCAATTACCCGAAAGCGTGTTCGGCCTGCCCTATTCGCCCCCCGTCAGCGACGGCAGCGGCAATGTGCGCGAAGCGCTGAAGCAGGCTGGCGTATTGCTGGACGCGGCGGGCTGGCGTGTACTGGATGGCAAAAGGCGTAACGCCAGGGGCGAAATCCTGAGTATCGAGTTTCTGAATTACGAACCTGCATTCGAGCGCCTTATCAGCCCCTTCATACGCAATCTGGAGAAATAATTGCGCAGTT
>DMKG01000262.1:0-1904 GCA_003454415.1 Alphaproteobacteria bacterium | reverse complement strand
AGCGTCTGGGAATAGAGGCGCGAATACGCACCGTCGACCCTTCCCAATTTGAGGGGCGACTGGAAAATTTCGATTTCGACCTTACTACTTCGCGCTATGTGCAGCGCAATACGCCGGGGATCGAACTGCGCAATTACTTCTCGTCCGCCGCCGCCAGCCAGCAGGGCAGCCGTAATCTGTCGGGCATACGCAACCCGGTGGTGGACGATCTGGTCGAGGCGGTGATCGCGGCCAGAGACCGGGAAAGCCTGACTGCGGCCGTCAGGGCGCTCGACCGCGTGCTGCGCAGCCAGCACTACTGGGTGCCGCAATGGTATAAGGGGGTTCACACTTTCGCCTACTGGGACCGGTTCGGCCGCCCTGCCGTCAGCCCGAAATATGACACGGGAATAACCGACACCTGGTGGTATGACGCCGCCAGATCAGCCAGAACCGGTGGGAGAGAAAACTGATGGCGCGCTATATCGCCTATCGCATCGCTCTGATGATCCCGACGCTGTTTGGAATCATGCTGATCAATTTTCTGCTGGTGCAGTTTGCGCCCGGCGGACCGGTGGAGCGCATCATCGCCCAGGTGCAGGGCACGGACGTCGCCGCCACGGCGCGCTTTTCAGGCGGGGGCGGGGAGACGAACGGCGGCGCACAGGCTGCGCGAAATTTCGATGCGGGGATGAATAGCAAATATCGCGGCGCGCAGGGTCTGGATCCGGAATTCATCCAGGAACTGGAGGCTCAGTTCGGCTTCGACAAACCGGCCCACGAACGCTTCGCCAAAATGTTGTGGGATTATCTGCGTTTTGATTTTGGAGAGAGCTATTTTCGCGATGTCAGCGTGCTGTCCCTGATAAAGGAGAAATTGCCTGTCTCTATCTCCCTGGGCCTCTGGACCACGCTTCTCGCCTATCTGATTTCCATTCCCCTGGGGATTCGCAAGGCCGTGAAGGATGGGAGCCGCTTCGACGTCTGGTCCAGCGCCGCCATTATCATCGGTTACGCCGTTCCCGGGTTTCTGTTCGCGGTGCTGCTGATCGTGCTGTTTGCGGGGGGCAGTTTCCTGAATATTTTCCCGCTCCGCGGTATCGTGTCTGAAGACTGGGAAATGCTGTCCTGGCCCATGCGCATTGCTGATTATTTCTGGCATCTGGCGCTTCCCATTACCGCGATGCTGATCGGCGGATTCGCCACCACCACATTGCTGACCAAGAATTCCTTTCTCGATGAGATCAGGAAACAATATGTGCTCACGGCCCGCGCCAAAGGATTGAGCGAGCGCGAAGTGCTCTACGGCCATGTATTCCGCAACGCCATGCTGATCGTCATATCCGGCTTTCCGGCCGCTTTCATCGGGATTTTCTTCGCCAATTCTCTGCTGATCGAAACCATCTTTTCCCTTGATGGACTGGGGCTGCTGTCCTTCGAATCCATCATCAACCGTGATTATCCCGTGGTGTTCGGCACGCTTTACATCTTTTCCCTGATGGGGCTGGTGATCGCGCTGGTCAGCGATCTCACTTACGCGCTGGTGGATCCGCGCATCGATTTCTCCAGCCGCGAGCTTTGAGCATGTCTCCGGTCAACCGCAGAAGATGGCGGAATTTCACGGCGAACCGGCGCGGCTTCTGGTCGGCATGGATATTCCTGATCCTGTTTTTCGTCACGCTGTTTGCCGAACTGATCGCCAATGACAAACCCCTGCTGTTGCGATATGACGGAGAATATTATTACCCCGTTCTGGTCAGTTATCCCGAAACCGCCTTTGGCGGCGATTTCGATACCGAGGCGGATTACCGCGATCCGGTGGTGAGAGAGCTGATCAGGGCCAGGGATGGGCGCATCTACTGGCCGCCTGTGCGCTACAGCTACGACACCATCAATCTGGACCTGCCGGTTCCCGCACCCGCCCC
>DMKG01000079.1:4066-4458 GCA_003454415.1 Alphaproteobacteria bacterium | reverse complement strand
GACGACCTCGGTCTCGACCCCGTGGCGGATGCGCTGCTGCCCTATGTGGCCGAGGGCTACGACGTGATCGCCCTGGTCCCCAGCTGCGCATTGATGCTGAAATTCGAATGGCCGCTGATTCTGCCCGGAAATGAGGATATTGCACGGCTGTCACGCGCCACTTACGACATCGATCAATATGTGTTGCAGATCGCGAAAACGGAAGGGCTGGCGGAAGGCCTCAAACCCCTGCCGGGCGGCGCCAGCCTGCATCTGGCGTGCCATGCCCGCGCCCAGAATATGGGGCCGAAAGGCGCGGAATTATTACGCCTGATCCCTGAAATCAAACTGGATGTGATCGAGCGCTGTTCCGGCCATGGCGGCACGTTCGGCGTGATGAAAGAAACCCATGA
>DMKG01000079.1:3634-3797 GCA_003454415.1 Alphaproteobacteria bacterium | reverse complement strand
ACGGCCCGAAAGGTCGGCCGGACCACCGCGGCGACCGCCCGCAGCCAGGGCAACGCCTTTGTGGTCTCGGAATGTCCGCTGGCGGCGAAACACATTCTCCAGATTATGGAAGACGCTGCGGGCGAATCCAAAATACCGGAACGGGCGCATCACCCGATCGAGC
>DMKG01000079.1:0-3382 GCA_003454415.1 Alphaproteobacteria bacterium | reverse complement strand
GAGCATCACCCGATCGAGCTGATCGCCCAAGCCTATGGATTGACGACATGAGCAGAAATCAAAAGCGCATTACCCCAGACGATCTTATGCCGCTGGCGGAATACCAGAAGGCGCGGAAGGAACGCCGGGAGAAAATTCTGCAGATCAAGCAGCATCGCCGCATAGAAGTTGGCCCCTATGCCGCCTTCTATTTCGAGAATTACGACACCATGCTGCAGCAGGTGCAGGAGATGCTTTATATCGAAAAGGGCGGTGAGGCGCAGATCGAGGATGAGCTGAGCGCCTATAACCCGCTGATTCCCCAGGGAGAGGAACTGGTGTGCACATTGCTGCTGGAGGTTGAAGACCCCAATCGCCGTGACCGTATTCTGCGCACGCTTTCCTATATCGAAAACCATATTTTCATGCAGATCGGCAGCGATCGTATTCCCGCAGTGATTCTCCCGGGAGAAGACAGGACCCGCGAGGATGGCAAGACCTCCTCAGTCCATTTTCTGCGTTTTCCCTTTACGCCAGCACAGATCGCCGCCTTCAGAGACCCGGCGCAAAGCGTTTCGCTGGGGATCGCGCATGAAAATTACGCGCATATTGCGCCCCTCAGCCAGGCCAGCCGCGAAACCCTTGCCGGCGATTTTGACATGGCCTGAGAGTTGAAGCTCCTTCTCTCACCGCATATCCGCCCGCAGCGCGGATTATTGCGTGCGGGAGGAAAATCATACCCTTGCGCCATCGGGCGGAACGGCGTCCACAGACAGAAACATGAGGGCGATGGGGTCACGCCCATGGGGGCATTCGCTTTGCGCCGCGTGCTTTACCGCGCCGGGCGGATCCCACGGCCCAGGACCCGGCTTCCCGTCACGCCCATCGGACCCCGTGACGGCTGGTGCGATGCGCCGGACCACCCCGCCTATAACCGGCAAATCCAATTTCCTTTTCCGGCAAGCGCTGAAAGACTGAACCGGGCTGATCCACTCTATGACATCGTCGTGGTGCTGGGTCATAACGACGCGCCGGCAGTGCGCGGCGCCGGCAGCGCCATTTTCATCCATGCGGCGCGCCCCAATTTCGCCCCGACGGCGGGGTGCATCGCTTTGCGGCGCGCGGATCTACAGGAAATTCTGCGCCTTTGCGGGCCAGGCAGCAAAGTGGTGATCGCCTGAACGTATTTCACGCTAATGCCGTTTTTGCAGCCGCCAGCGTTCCACCACCTGATCGACAAAGCCCTGATTCGCCGCATCCTGGCTCCAGGCTTCGGAGAAGCTGGCTGTGTCGGAGGCCGGGCGCCGCCCGGGCGCCAGATCGTCAAACCGCATGCGCATGGGAAGGATCACCCCATCCCCCACAATAATCGCCTCCTGCTGCGCGAGGGAGGGCAGCGCCGACAGCAGGCCAATAGCGCTTTCCGGCAGGGCGTTCGCGACAAATTCCTGATCGCGCACATTGCTCATGCGCAAAGCGATCATGGTGTTGCATTGTGATAGGGCGCTTGTGGAAAGCTCCGCCGGCCGCTGGGTGACCAGACACAGGCCGACGCCATATTTGCGGCCTTCCTTGGCGATGCGCGAAATCGCTTTCTTGCTGGGGCCGAAATGCGTCACTTCGTCACGCGGTATATAACGGTGGGCTTCTTCGCAAACCAGCAGGACCGGCACCTTGTGGCCTCGTTCATGACCCGCCCACACGCTGAAGTCAAAAATCATGCGCGCCAGCACCGACACCACCACATCGAGCACTTCCGAAGGAATGCCGGAAATGTCCACGATGCTGATGGGTTTTCCGTTCACCGGAATACGCATGATGCGCGCCAGAACCTTGCCCAGACTGTCATCCACCAGAAGGCGGGAAAACATGAAGGAAAAACGACGGTCGGCGCGCAGGCTTTCGATTTTCGCTTTCAGCCGCACATAGGCGATGACCTCCTCGGTGCGTTCCAGCCTGCCCATCTGATCATCGAAAATCTTCACCAGATCCCCCAGCCGGTAGGGAACCGGGGTATCCACGGTGATGTGATCCCCCCGCGCGCCGTCATGCAAAAAGGCTTTTTTGGCTTCGACCACGCCGTTTTTCAGAATCTCCGTTTCGGCATGGGCATAGGCGTTGTTCTGCCCCACGACCACCTCGGTCAGTTCTTCGAAATTCAGCAGCCAGTAAGGAAGCTGCAGATTGTTCATGTTCAACAGTTCCGCCTTGCCCTCGAACGCACGGGCATATTCATTGTGCGGATCAATCAGCACCACATGGCCATGGGGATTGTTCTCCAGGATGGCATGCAGCACCAGCGCCACCACGCAGCTTTTGCCGGAACCGGTGGTGCCCAGCACCGCGAAATGCTTGGCCAGCATGTCGTCGATGGATGCGTAGGCCGGAATGGCCTGGTTCTGGTGAATCGCGCCAATCCGAGCGATCGCCAGTTCCTGCGGCGCATAGACCAGTTCCAGATCGCGCGCGTCTGCTGTGAAGACCGGCGTGTCGAAATGCGGATAAAACGTCACCCCGCGATGAAAACGGCCGTACGCCCCGTCCTTGCCAACCGGTATTTCTCCAAGCAACTGTATCTCGATGGTCCGCGCACCCGCCCCGGCGCCGTCCGGCGAAGGACCGCCGCCATTCATCGCCTGCACCATCCCATAGATGGAGGACGCTGTTGTGGAAATGACCACCAGAGAACCGATGGAAATATTCGTTTCGCGGATGACTTCGGGCGCGCTCAACAGCGCCGTGACCACGGCCCCCTGCATGGCGGTTATGACGCCGATCCGCACCCTTTCCTGACTGGCTCTGGCGCCGTCAGGCCGGTCGGATGTCTGAATTTGCGGCATGTTCATCTTCAGTGCGCTTTCCGAATGCGCCTGTCACCTTAAAGCGAACAGACTGGATAAGGAAGTATGGCGCTCACCCCTTACCATAGGGTGAATAACGGGAAATTCATATCATGGTTTAACCATGTTAAATTTTATTTATCGCGTCCCGCTTTTTCCTCAAGACCGGAAACGCCTTCGCGCGCGGCCAGTAGCCTGCAAACCTCATCGAGAGAGACGCCAGCCGACTGCAGCAGAACCAGCAGATGATACAGCACGTCTGCGGCTTCCGACGTCACCGCCGCCTTGTCCTGGCTGACGGCGGCAAGCGCAAGCTCCACCGCCTCCTCGGCGAGTTTCTTGGCGGGAAGGAGCGGGGCGTTCTGCAGCAATTTCACGGTATAGGAGCCCGCATCGCGGGAGCCGGCGCGCGCCGCGATCACCTGCGTCAGGCGTGTGAGCGCGTCAAGCGCCCCCTTATTCTTATCGTCCTTCATAAACGCACCGGAATCCCCGCGGCCGCCATCTTCTGCTTGGCCTGTAGGATGGAAAATTCGCCGAAATGAAAAATCGACGCCGCCAGC
>DMKG01000035.1:5736-5877 GCA_003454415.1 Alphaproteobacteria bacterium | reverse complement strand
ATTCAGGACATAGCCCCCATCGGCCTTGACCGCCCGCGTGGTGATGCCCGCCACGTCCGATCCCGCCGAAGGCTCCGTGACGGAAATCGCGCCCCGCAGCGCGCCGCTGGCGAGGCCGGGCAGGAAGCGCGCCTTCTGTTC
>DMKG01000035.1:4991-5449 GCA_003454415.1 Alphaproteobacteria bacterium | reverse complement strand
CAGGAAGCGCGCCTTCTGTTCCGCATTGCCGCCGGAGAGGATCGCCCCGAAAGGCACCCATTGCACGATCAGCAGATAAGCGGTGTTATAACAGATCCGCCCCAGTTCCTCGACCGCGATACAGGAGGATAGAATGGAGTTCGCCCCGCCATATTCCTCAGGAAAGGGAAGCGCGAACAGGCCTAATTCCCGCAGCGCCTCGAACATGTCATGGGGATATTCCGCCGACGCATCGATTTCCTGCGCCCGCATGGCGACCTTGTCCAGCGCGAATTTGCGCACCATGTCGCGCAGAATATCCTGTTCCTGCGTAAGCCGGTATTGCTGCATCGGGGTCATCCTTCGTGGGCGTCGCGCATGGCGCGGCCGGCGGCCAGACGTAACGGCGTATAGGTGATCACGGTTTCACCAGTCTGCTTGACGATGTTATTGCGGGTGCGGACAAGGCCCCGGTTCGG
>DMKG01000035.1:0-4794 GCA_003454415.1 Alphaproteobacteria bacterium | reverse complement strand
GGGTGCGGACAAGGCCCCGGTTTGGATCCTTCGAAGTGGGGCGGGATTCCAGCACCTCCACTTCCACATGCACTGTGTCGCCGACAAAGGTCGGCCCCTTCACGTCAAACTCCATGTTGAGAAAGGCAAGACCGGTGCGTTGCAGGGTGGACTGCACCAGCAAGCCTTCACAGATGCAATAGGCGAGCGCGCCCGGCACCAGCCGCCCCCCCTGGGGACCATATTTGGCGGCGTATTCCACATCGGTGAACAGCACCTCCACCATACCCGTCACATTGATGAAGCCAACCAGATCCGCTTCGGTGATGGTGCGCCCAATGGTGCGGAATTTGTAACCCACGGGCAAATCTTCCCAGCATTTACCCAGCCCTATCGTTTCCATTCATTACTCCCCTGCAATATCTTCATGCTGTCGAAATCATATAGCGGTATGGCGAAATCGCCTATATGATTTCGCCCATAAAACCATAACCGCAGGGGGCCATTATTATGCAGTTTATCAGGGTGGAGAGCGCCGGCGCCGTACGGACCGTTACGCTGACGCGCGCCGATCAGCGCAACGCGCTGAACCGGGAAATGTTGCAGGAACTGGAAGACGCGTTTTCCGTAACGCCGCCGCCAGAGGAACGGCTGACGGTCATCCGCGCTGAAGGACCGGTGTTCTGCGCAGGCATGGATCTGAAATCCCGCGAAGGCACGAATGCAGGGGTCAGCCCCATCGAGAAAATGCTGTACGCCATAGAAACCTACGCCCTTCCCGTTCTGGGCGTGGTGCAGGGCGACGCCATTGCAGGGGGCAATGAACTGGCCCTGCATTGCGATATCGTGGTCGCCAGCAGCACCGCTCGCTTTGGCATGTCCCTGGCGCAGATCGGTCTTGCGCCCACCTGGTTCCTGGCGAAGAAACTGCTGGAGGTTGCAGGCCCCGTGAAAACGCGGGAATTCCTGCTGCTCGGCGACCCGTTTCCGGCAAGCCATATGTATGAAATGGGTTTCATCGCCCGGGTGGCGCCGCCGGAAAAACTGCAGGAAGAAGCGCAGAAACTGATCGACCGGCTGGCTGCGAACGCTCCCCTGTCCCTCAAGGCGATGAAGGCGCTGATCGTGCGGGAAATGGCCTTCCGGGACGGCATCTATCACCGGGATGTGGACGCCCTGGTGACCCAGTGCGGCGTCAGCGAGGACAGCAAGGAAGGCGTCAAGGCGCGGCTGGAAAAACGCGCCGCCAAATTCATTGGCCGTTGAGTTAAGGGAGGCCGCGTATGGGCATTCGCATCACCAAACCCTTTCAGCCTCTGACGCCGGAAAATCTGAAAGAGGTGCACGCCTATCTGGGCGTCTATCATCTGGCGGAACCGGACGGCGCGATCTACTATATCGGCTATGCGGGCGGGAAAGCCCTTTTCGGCCTGCAGAGTGAATTGCAGCGCGAAATGGACGCGCGCGCAGGCAAGCCCACGCTGTTCCGCTATGAAGTGAACATGCAGTATCTCAGCCGTCATGAAGAACTGATGATGCTTCACGTGGCGGATCACGGAGAACTGCCGGAACGCAACCGCAGGGAACTAAAGCACAAGCTTGGACGGCTTTCGCCGGCCTGAACGCCTTTCAATAATAATAAACCCCAGGGATGTGACATGGACTATCAACTGACAGAAGAACAGCGCATCATCATCGATACAGTGCGCAAATTCATGCGCGAGGAAATCCTGCCGCTGGAGGAGAAGCTCGATCCTGACGCGGGCGATCTGGAACCGGAGGACAAGGCGCGGCTGGTCGCCAAGGTGAAGGATATGGGATTTTACGGACTGGGAATTCCGCCGGAATTCGGCGGCCCCGATCTCGACATCACCACCCAGACCCTGATGGCGATGGAAATGACGCAGCACCGCGCCGGCCTCTATAACCCCGCCTATGGGGTGTTTGGCGGCGCCGGGCTAGCCCAGTTGTTCGAGGCCAATGAAGAGCAGAAAGAGAAATATCTCTATCCCACCCTGCGCGGGGAAAAATCCACCTTTTTTGGCCTTACCGAACCTTCGGGCGGGTCGGACCCGGCGCGCGCCATTCAGACCCGCGCGGTGCGCGATGGGGATGACTGGGTGCTGAACGGAGCGAAAATCTTCATCAGCGGCGCTGACCGCGCGGATTTCGGCCTGCTGTTCGCCCGCACCGACAGCGACAAGGGGCGGGGCGGCGTCACCTGTTTCATCGTCGATGTGCCCTCCCCGGGTTTTTATGTGCGCCGCGTGGTGCACACCCTGCGCTCCACCCGTTACGCCACGGAAATCCAGATCGAAAACCTGCGGGTTCCACACAAGAACATCCTGGGCGAGGTGAACAAAGGCTTCGCCATCGCCAATGACCGTCTGACCCGCCAGCGCATTCCCTATGCGGCGGGCTGCGTCGGCGTCGCCATCAAGGCGCAGGAAATGGCGATCGAATATTGCAAGATCCGCAGCACCTTTGGCGGCCCACTCGCCACGCGCCAGTCGATTCAGTGGATGATCGTCGATAATGAACTGGACATCCGGACTGCGCGCTATCTGTGCCTGGACGCCGCGCAAAAAGCGGACCGCGGCGAAGAATTCCGCACCGAAGCGGCGATGGCGAAACTGGTGGGGAGCGAAGCCGGCGGTCGCGTGGTGGACCGGGCGATGCAGATCTTCGGCGGCTATGGCATGACCAAGGATTTCCCATTCGAACGCTGGTACCGTGAAATGCGCATACGGCGCATCGGCGAAGGCCCCAGCGAGGTGCAGCGCCTGGTGATCGCGCGCGATCTCATCGGCGGCGCGTTCCATTGATCATCCGTAAACGGAATAATTGAATGACGCAAAGGCCCTATCCGCTGCAGGGGGTCACGGTGATCGACCTCGGTCAGGTCTATCAGGGGCCTTATGCGACCCTTCTGATGGCGAAGGGCGGGGCGAATGTCATCAAGATCGAACCCGTCGCCGGCGAACCCCTGCGCGCGCGTGAGCGGGTGGGAGGCGGCGCGGTGCTGCCCTTCGCCATGCTCAACGCCAACAAGCGCGACATCACCCTCAACCTCAAATCCGCAAAGGGGCGGGAACTGCTGATCGCCCTCTGCAAAAAGGGCGATGTCCTGATCGAGAATTACGCCCCCGGCGTCATGGACAAACTGGGCGTCGGCGCGGACGTGCTGATGCGGGAAAATCCGCGGCTGATTTACGCCTCCGGCAGCGGCTTCGGGCTGAGCGGCCCGGACCGTGACAGTCTGGCCATGGACCTTACGGTACAGGCGGTTTCCGGCATCATGAGCGTAACCGGGTTTCCCGATGGCCCGCCGGTAAAGGCAGGGCCGGCGGTGGCGGACTTCATTTCCGGCACGCACCTCTATGCCGGCATCGTGACCGCCCTGTTCGAGCGTGAACGCACCGGCCTTGGACGGCTGGTGGAAGTAGCGATGCAGGAGACGATCTTCCCCACCCTCGCCTCCAGCCTCGGCATGTGGCACGGCTCGGGCGGGGCGCTGCCGCCGCGCACCGGCAATCAGCATGCGGGCCTTGCCATGACGCCCTATAACGTCTATCCGGCGAAAGATGGGTATATCGCCATCATCTGCGTCACCGAACAACATTGGCAGAATCTGCTGACCGCCATGGGGCGCGAGGATTTACGCGGGGACGAGCGGTTCGAGAAGAACGCCGCGCGGGTGCGCAATCTGGCCCTGACGGATGAAGTGGTGATCGGCTGGACGCAAACCCTGCCCAAGGCCGGGATATTCGAGATCACCAAACGTCACCGTATTCCTTCAGCGCCGGTACGTGATCTGCTGGAGGTCGTCAATGACGCCGGCATGCATGAACGCGGCATGCTGCAATGGATCGAACATCCCACCATGGGGCGGATCGTCGTTCCCAACAGCCCGCTGCGCTTTCATGGCACGCCACAGATGATGAGCGGTCCGCACCCAGATCTGGGGCAGCATAATGCCGAGGTCTATGGCGAAATGCTCGGCCTTTCGCAGGTGGAACTTGAAGCGCTTAAAGCCGAGGGCGTGATTTAACGCGCCTCTGAATCCAGAGGCGGGTCCGGATATCCGTTCCCGCCCGGAAAAGTTCCGGGCTGAGACCGGTCCAAACGCTTCTTACGTCACGGTCCAGGTATTGCCGTCACGCAGGACCGCGTTGATATCGGGTTTCGGATTTCTGGCTTTTTCCGCCGCCACCTGCGCCCAGGCCGCATGCTCATAACTTTCGGCTGGATCGCAGTAAATCACCCCGAAGGCGACCGGGAACGGCGTATCCATATCGCTCAGCAGGCCGGCGAGAACGCGGTTCTTCTCGTCATGCACCAGAATATCATCCATACCAACGCCATTTTCCCCAAGCGTCGCCATCTCCAGGGCAAGCGTTTTCGGATTCAGGCAAAGACCTTTGTTCTTGTCCTTGCCGAACAGCAGCGGCTTGCCGTCTTCAACCAGGATTTGCGTATCCGCCGCCGATTTCTTGTCCGTGATGCGCTCGAACACGCCATCATTATAGACGATGCAGTTCTGCAGAATTTCCACAAAGGAAGCGCCTTTATGGGCGTGGGCGCGTTTGAGCAGGGCGACCAGGTTGGCCTGCTGCACGTCGATGGCGCGCCCGATAAAACGCGCGCCTGCCCCGAGAGCGAAACGCAGACCGTTGGCGGGCCTGTCAACCGATCCCTGCGGCGTCGAGGGCGAGCGTGTGCCAACCCGCGAGGTAGGCGAGAACTGTCCCTTGGTCAACCCGTAGATTTCATTATTGAACATCAGATACTGCACATCGACATTGCGGCGCAGCA
>DMKG01000031.1:6904-8620 GCA_003454415.1 Alphaproteobacteria bacterium | reverse complement strand
TAGGCGAGCCAGGCCGCCATCACCAGATAATCGGCGGCGATCTCCAGCCGCAGCCGCCGCGCCGATTCGATGAAGGTGATGAATTGTTCCGCCAGTTGCAGAATGGAGATCGACATCAGGTCGACCTTCTGGGCGCGGGCCAGATTCAGCAGCACATCCAGCGGACCTTCGAACCCCGCCAGATCGACGATCATCGCCTCATCTTCCGCGCCATCCTGGGCAGGCGTCTGCTCAGCGGCCCATGGATGGGGGCGCGCCTCCTCGAATGCGGCTTTGGTATGGTGTTCGTTTTCCTGCAAGGGCCTTGCTTATGGTTAAAGGGTGCAAGTGTTCTGATTCGGGCTGTTGCCGCCAGTATACACCCTGGCCCCTTACGGCTCCAGCAATGTGGCCAGGCGGGCTGCCGCGTCAGCCCTGTCGAAGGGATCTGGTTTTTGTAGCCAGGTGAGCGCCGCCTCGCAGCGTTCGAGCGCAACCCCCGACAGGGTGGGTACAGTTCGCATGACTTCCTGCATTTCCGCCATCACGCCGCTGCAATGCAGCACCAGATCGCAGCCTGCCTCCAGGGCTTTCTGCGCCCGTTCGGCGAGACTCCCCTCCAGGGCGGCCATGCCCAGATCGTCACACATCAGCGCGCCGGTGAACCCTGCTTCTTTCCGAATGACGGTGTGAATGAGGGTGCGGGAATGGCTGGCGGGGAGGAGGCCATCAATCGCCGTATAGGCGATATGGGCGGTCATCGCCAGCGGCATGGCCGCCATCGCCCGGAAGGGGACGAGATCGCTGTCCTGCAACTCCGAAAGCCGCGTATCGACCCGGGGCAGATCGAGATGGCTGTCGGCGCCGGCGCGGCCATGTCCTGGGATATGCTTGATCACCGGCAGAACCCCGCCCGCCAGCAGACCCGCGCAGAATTGCCTGCCCAAATCGGCGACGATGGCCGGATCGGAGGAAAAGGCCCGATCCCCGATGATCTGATGGCTGCCGGGCGTGGGTACATCCAGCACCGGCGCGCAATCGGCAGTAATGCCGAGCTCCGTCAGTTCGTCCGCCAGAAGACGGGCGTTGAGATAACAGGCTTCACGCGCCTTTTCCGGGGAAATGGCGTACAGGGCGCCAAAAACAGCGGACGGCGGCGCCGCACGCCAGTGGGGGGGCTTCAGTCTGGCGACCCGGCCGCCTTCCTGATCGATGAAAACCGGCGCCGTCTGGCGGCCGACGCAGTTTCTGAAACTGCGGATCAGCGCCCTGACCTGATCGGGGTTGTCCACATTGCGTGCGAACAGGATCAGGCCCCAGGGGGCAGCGTTACGGAACAGGTCCAGTTCCTGGTCTGATAATGCCAGATCCGAACAGCCGAAAATGACAGCGCTTGCAGTCATGCAGCGGTCAGCGACCTTCAGCGCGCAACGATGATGCAGTTCGCCCCGGCGTTTTTCAGCTCATTGCATTTGGCGTTGGCGGCCGGGCGATCAGGGAATGGTCCGGTCTGAAGCCGGAAAAATTTTCCTTTTTCACCCAGATCCGCCTCTGTGACAAAATGCTCCAGCCCTTCCAGAATACCGGCATGGCGGCCGGAAAGCAGTTTCCAGCCCGCAGCAGCGGCGGTTGTCGTGCGGAACGCCCCCAATTGCAGTACAAAACCCGGCCCCACGGGCGCGGGGCTGACGGCGGCTTCGGGGGCTGCTTCTGCCGGTTGCGGAAGGGCCGCGATCT
>DMKG01000031.1:0-6698 GCA_003454415.1 Alphaproteobacteria bacterium | reverse complement strand
GATCTGTTCCTGCGGATTTTCCGGAAGGGTTGCGGCCGTTTCATCAGGTTGGGCCGCTGCTTCCGGGGCGCGATTTGCGGGCTGTGTGGTCGTCACCTCCGGAAGGGGGGCGGCGGGGACATTTTCTCCGATTGCCGATGCCTGGGTTCCTTCTCCCATGGGGTCGGGCAGCGCGGGCGCCGTCACTTCTGGCGCGCCGGCTGGTGGCACGGGCTTTTCACCGGCGGCGGGGGGTTGGATCCTCAGGACCTTGGCCTGTCCTTCCGGGGGCAGCTCCTGTTCGGAGGGGCGGATGATCTGCGGCTTTTCCTTGGGTTCTTCCGAACCGGGCAAAAGCTGCTCCACCCCGGCCTCGGTGCCGTCGATCTTGTTGTAGACCGTATTGTCCTGATGCGCGAACTGGGCGCCCCCCGGATCCTCCGGCTTGACATTGATTTCGCCCTCTTCCGCCCGGATGATGGGGACGCCTCCTTCATCCGCCTGCTCCTTGCCGGAATCGTAAGCGTACCAGAGGACTCCCGTAAAGATCAGCAGAGTGACCAGGCCAATGGCCACCAGCGTCCCGGTCATCATTCCAAATCGCGCGGGCGGCTCATCCAGCCCGTCGAATTCAAGCTCCAGGTCGTCGGGATTGAATTTGTCCTCGTTCCGGGGCATCAGCGCATCTCCTCCACCGGCTCGACGCCCAGTATCTCCAGCGCCGAGGCAATGACCATTTGCACCGCGCGAATCAGCGCGATTCTGGCCAATGTAACATCCTTGCTCCCCGAAAGGATAAAGCGCAATTGGGGATTGTCATTGCCCCTGTTCCAGAGCCCATGAAAGGCCGAGGCGAGTTCATGCACAAAGAAGGCGATGCGATGGGGTTCATGCGCAGCCGCAGCCGATTCCACCATGCGCGGCCAGGACGCCATCATCCGGATCAGCGACAGTTCATCCGGATCCTGAAGAGGGTCGAGCGCCCCCTCGCCACGCCCGGTCGCGGCCCAATCCATCTCCGGAAAGACCTCCTGCACATTACGCAGCACCGAACAGATACGGGCATGGGCGTATTGCACATAGAAAACGGGATTGTCCTTCGATTGTTCGGTGACCTTGGCGAAGTCGAAATCCAGCGGCGCGTCATTTTTGCGGAACAGCATCATGAAGCGCACGGCATCCGGTCCAACCTCATCCACTACTTCACGTAATGTCACGAAGTTACCAGAGCGTTTGGACATTTTCACCTGTTCGCCGTCACGCAACAGGCGTACGAGCTGGCAGATTTTTATATCCAGCGAGGCTTTTCCATCCGTCAGCGCCGCCACGGCGGCCGTGGTGCGCTTTACATACCCTCCATGATCGGCGCCAAACACGTCGATCATCTGGGAAAAGCCGCGCTGGAATTTGCTGTAATGATAGGCGATGTCGGCGGCGAAATAGGTCCACTCGCCAGTTGATTTTTTTAATGGCCGGTCCACATCATCGCCAAACTGTGTGGCGCGAAACAGCATTTGAGGGCGGGGCTCCCAATCCTCGGGCGGCTTGCCCTTGGGGGGCTCCAGCACGCCGGTGTAGATCAGGCCCCTGGCTTCGAGCGTATCGACCGCCTCCTGAATGGCGGTTTTGTCCGGATCGGTGTGGGCGGCGTAATAGGCGTCAATGTCAAAACCCACGCCGCTGAAATAACCTTCTTCTTGTTCTATCCTGTGGGCGTTCTGAGAACTGCTATGAAGAATGCGTTCGGAGAAAAACCCGTCATGACGGATATTTAGACGGGCAAGGTCATCCTTTATCAAAGCCATCATCGCCATGACAGCAGCATTGGCCATATATTGCGCGCGGATGTCCTCTGAGGCTGAAAGCCATTTGCCGCCATCCTTCTTCACAATCGCCTCGCCTACCGGGATGAGGTAATCCCCGGGATAGAGTCCTTCAGGAATTTCTCCGATTTTCTCTCCAAGCGCTTCGCGGTAACGGAGAAAAACCGATTCCGCCAGAATCTTGATCTGCGCCCCGGCGTCGTTGATGTAATATTCCCGGGTCACTTCGAAGCCCGCCTTCCGCATCAGACTGGCGAGGGCGTCGCCGAACACCGCGCCGCGCGTATGGCCGACATGCATCGGGCCAGTGGGATTGGCGGACACATATTCGATATTGACCTTCGTCCCCGCGCCGATGGCCGAGGCGCCATAGCGTGCGCCTTCACGCAGGATTTCCCCGAGGGTGCGGCGCCAGAAGCCGGGGGTCAGGCGCAGATTGATGAAGCCCGGCCCGGCGATCTCGACCGACTCTACCCCTTCATATTCACGGATTGTGGGCGCCAGAAGCTCCGCGATTTCCCGCGGCTTTCCGCCCGCAGGTCTGGCCAGAACCATGGCGGCGTTGGTGGACAGATCGCCATGGGCGGGATCCCGCGGAACCTCCAGCGTCTTGCCGCTGGCGGCGATCTGCGCATCGGTCAAGCCGGGGATGATCTCTTGGCAGGTTGCTGTAATCTTTTCGTCGAAATATCTGAAGATGTTCATGTTATGCTCAGAGGTAAAAGCCCTTAACAGGCTGCCGGCGGGGCGGCCAGTGGGGCCGCGGCTGCGATGGAATCAAATTTTCAGACGCAGATCGTACAGGCGGCCATGTTCCTCTAGTGCAAAACGGTCAGTCATGCCCGCAATATAATCGCAAACGATCCGCGCCGTGGCTTTACTGCGCGGCTCTTCGCATTGCAACCGCCATTCTGTGGGCAACAGTTCCGGCTCGTCCAGAAAACGGGTGAAAAGCTCCGTCACCACGCTTTTCGCCTGGCTCATCACCCGGTTGACCTTGTAGTGCCGGTAGAGATGAGTGAACAAAAACGCCTTGAGCGCCTGGATCTCCTCGGCGAGTTCCGGTGAGAAGGCCGCCAGAGGCTGGCCTAACTCCCGCACATGGGCGGCGTCAAACACCCGCTCCTCCGCTACATTTGAACGGGTTTGCGCCAGCACGTCATCCACCATCAGCCCGATCAGTTCCCGCACCGCTTCGTTGATCAGACGGCCGCGGGCGACGCCTGGATAGTCCGCCAGCGCTTTCTCAAAAAACCGCCCCGCCAGCGGGGCCTCACGCATCTGCTCGAACTCCAGAAGTCCGGCGCGCAGACCGTCATCGATGTCATGGGCGCAATAGGCGATGTCATCGGCAAGGGCGCTGATCTGCGCCTCCGCGGAAGGGTAGGAGTGCAGTTCGAGATCCTGCGCGTCCGCATATTCGCGGATCGCCATGGGCAGAACGCGATCCTCGCCAAGGCCCGTGAGCGGCCCGTTATGTTTAACCAGCCCTTCCAGGGTTTCCCAGGTGAGGTTCAACCCGTCAAATCGCGCGTAACGCTGTTCCAGCCTGGTGACGATACGCAAGGCCTGGGCGTTATGATCGAAGCCGCCAAAGGGATGCATACATACATCCAGGGCCGCTTCCCCGGCATGGGCGAAGGGCGGATGTCCCAGATCATGGGCAAGGGCCAGGGCTTCCGCCAGATCGTCATTCAGCCCCAGCGCGCGGCAGATGGAGCGGGCGATCTGCGCCACCTCCAGGGAATGGGTCAAACGGGTGCGGTAATGATCGCCTTCATGATAAACGAACACCTGTGATTTATGCTTCAGCCGGCGGAAAGCGCCGCAATGCACGATGCGGTCGCGGTCGCGCTGGAAAGCATTGCGGGTGGCGCTGTCCGGCTCTGCGATCAGACGGCCCCGGCTGTGCTGGGGCAGACTGGCCCAATGCGCATACGGTGTTCCCACGGAAGTTGGCATAAGGGGCGTCAGTTTGACATTCATAGATCTCAGATAAGTGCTAATCTCGAATTTTCGCAAGCAGGAGTTGGAAAATTTGTGATAATTACTGGTTTTTGTTGTTGATAATAATTATCTATTCAGTTCGGTCCTGGTATTTTAATGCAAGAGTGTGATGATGGATATGCGCACCTCACAAACTTCAGCGGGCGGCCTGACGATTTCCGAATCAGCCGCGCGCCAGATCGCCAGACTGCTCGCCGGTGAGCCGGAAGGCGCCATGTTGCGGGTCACAGTGTCGGGGGGAGGCTGTTCCGGCTTTCAGTACAGCTTCGCCTTCGATAACGTGGCGACAGAAGATGATCTGTGCTTCAGCCATGACGGCGCGACCGTGGTCATCGACAATCTTTCCCTTGAATATCTCCAAGGCTCGGAAATCGATTATGTGGACGAGCTGATCGGTTCGGCCTTCCGCATCCATAACCCGAACGCGACCGCCTCCTGCGGTTGCGGGACATCGTTTGCGGTGTAGGGACCAGGCTTTTGCGCAATCCGGCCTGAATAAATTTTCAAGTAAGATAAATGGGTTACGGCGGTAAGCAAAAGAACGGCTGACGTTCTTATACGCCGCCTGGGACAAATCCTCTATTGACTCCCTGCGCGCTATGTTACTTGCTGACTGTCGTTTTTGCGAGTGGGCGCATTATGGCGGGGGCGCATTATTGGAACTTCACGCCGTTCCGGGTTGGAAAGCGCATCAGCTAGCGGACGGCCGCAAATGAGCCTGGAGAATTTCGTGACAAAATTCGTGACAAAAAAGGGTCGTCTCACGTTGCCCATTGGACAAACCTGTGGTGAAATTACCGCTCCCGGCCATGCGGATAATCACAAACAAGGGATATCATGACCGCCAGTCAGGGAAACCGCATGAAGAATCCGCCCCATCCCTGCGGGTTTGTTAAATCGGACATCGTTGAACCGCCGGGATCGCCGGGGACCACAGCGGCGATGGCGTTCGGCGTGACGCGGTCCGCGCTTTCTGCCCTGCTTAACGAACGGGCGTCCTTATCGCCGGAAATGGCGCTTCGCACTGAAAAAGCGGTCGGGGTTTCGATGGACACTATGTTGCGGATGCAGGCGTCAGATGATGCAGCCCTGATCCGCAAACAAAAACCCGCAATATACGTGCGGCGCTATACACCTGCATGAAAATCGTCACGTGGAACGTCAACTCCCTGAATGCGCGCCTGCCGGTGGTTCTGCAATATCTGCGTCAATCCAGACCGGATGTGGCGCTGTTGCAGGAAACCAAATGCGTGGACGAAAAATTTCCCGCAGGCGAGATCGAGGATCTTGGTTACAACCTCGCCCTGAATGGGCAGAAAACCTATAACGGGGTGGCGATATTATCGAAGCGCCCCATAGAAGATGTGAGGCGCGGCCTGCCGGGGGATGAGGCGGATGATCAGGCCCGCTATATCGAAGCGCTGATCCCTACCAGCGCCGCTCCTGTCCGGGTGGCGTCGGTCTACGCCCCTAACGGTAACCCGCCGGATAGCCCCAAACTCGCATACAAGCTGAACTGGCTGCACCGGTTGCGCCGTCACGCCGGCAATCTCCTGAAGCAGGAGGAAAGCCTGGTTCTGGGGGGCGATCTGAATGTCATTCTTACGGATGACGATGTGCATGACCCTGCCGCCTGGGAAGGGGACGCTCTTTTCCTTCCCCAATCCATCAACGGCCTGCGCGCCATTCTCAATCTCGGTCTGACCGACGCCTATCGCGCCTGCCATAGCGAACCGCATCGTTATACCTTCTGGGATTACCAGCGCGGCGCCTGGGCGAAGGACCACGGAATCCGCATCGATTATCTGCTGCTTTCACCCCAGGCCGCCGACCGTCTGAAGGCCTGTGAGATCGACAAGCAGGTGCGTGGCTGGGAAAAACCCTCGGATCACGTGCCCGTCTGGCTGGAAATCGAGGAATAAGGAAAAGTGATGGGTTGTTATTGATTATTATTATCATATAATGGATTTCGAGATAATATTTATCAATAGTGATAAGGATGCGGCGGATTTGATGACGTTTCGGGGAGAGTGCGCCCTCCCCAGGCAATCTGAAATCCTTAACCAGTAATGGAATCATGAGTTTGCCGTTTGCCCCTGTGACATTCGTGACTCTTGCGCCTTTCATTCAGGGGCTGTGAAGAACTTCAGATTAGGGTCAATGGATGACTCTGCATCGATCTGAAACAGGATTTGAGCTTCTTATGTCTTTATCACCATCAGGTTCAGAAACGTCTGGCAGGGCGGAAGGGGCGCCCGGCGCAAGAGCCCGCCTGACGCTATCGCATGTTTCGCACCGTTATGGGCGGCTATTGGCGGTGGATGACGTTTCGCTCACCCTGCCTGCGGGAGAGTTCGTCTGTCTGCTGGGACCATCAGGTTGCGGTAAATCCTCGCTCTTACGCGTCATCGCAGGTCTGCAGCGCCAGACAAGCGGGCAGGTTCTGATCGATGGCGAGGAGGTGGCGGGCCCCGTCCGTTTTGTTCCTCCCGAAAATCGTGGCGTCGGGTTGATGTTTCAGGATTACGCCCTTTTCCCGCATCTGAACGTACTGGGGAATGTGGCTTTCGGCCTTTCCGCCTATCCCCGCGCAAAACGCAGGGAGATGGCGCTGGAAGCGCTGGAGATCGTGGGCATGGCGAAATTCGCGAAGTCCTATCCCCATACGCTTTCGGGGGGGGAGCAGCAGCGCGTGGCGCTGGCCCGGGCTCTTGCGCCGAGGCCAAGGATCATGCTTCTGGACGAACCCTTTTCCGGGTTGGACAGGAAATTGCGCGATGCAGTCAGGGAGGAAACCCTGACAATTCTGCGCCGGAGCGGCGCCTCCTGTGTGATGGTTACCCATGATCCGGAAGAAGCCATGCTGATGGCGGACCGGATTGCCCTGAT
>DMKG01000017.1 GCA_003454415.1 Alphaproteobacteria bacterium | reverse complement strand
GCCATCGCGATCATGACGCGCTGGCGCATGCCACCGGACAATTCAAAAGGATAGGCCTTGCAGGCGCGCGCGGGATCGGAAAACCCCGTCAGACGCAGCATTTCAAGGGTGCTTTTCTGGCGTTCCCCCGGCGAAAGGGGTGTGTGCTGGCGTAAGACTTCGCTGATCTGGCTGCCGATACGGTGCAGGGGCGAAAGGGCGCTCATCGGCTCCTGAAAGATGATCGACATATAACGCCCGCGCAGCCCCTGCATCTGCCGGCCATCCCGTGGCAGCGCCGCAAGATCGATACGGGGGGTGGCCTCGTCCTCGTCATGGTCGAACAGGATCCGCCCGCCAAGAATATCGGCATTGCGCGGCAGCAGTCCCATGATCGCCTGGCCGGTGACGCTTTTACCGGAACCTGACTCCCCCACCAGCGCCACGATCCTGCCACGCGGAATGCGAAAGGAAATCCCGTCCACGGCGATCAGCCTGCCTGAGGGCAGGTTGAACGCAACACTCAGATCTTCTACGCGCAACAATTCGTGCAAGGAATCACCTGAATCAGGATGATCTGTTATATAGAGATTATGTCCTCCATTATGTCTGATAGTCGAATCAGCGCAAAATGACCATGGCCTACCGGTTTGCGCATCTGACCGACCCGCATCTGCCGCTGACCCGGGGCGATCTGCGGCCGGTCGCCCGCCTTATGAACAAGCGGCTGAGCGGCGCCCTGTCCTGGGGATTCAGGCGCAGGCATCTGCATCTTCCGGAAGTTCTCGCCAGAACCGCAGCCGACATTCACGCGCACCGGCCCGGGCATATCGTGCTGACCGGGGACCTGGTGAACATCTCCCTGCCGCAGGAATTCGCCCGCGCGACACAATGGCTGGCCACGCTGGGCGATCCCGAAAACGTCAGCGTCACGCCGGGTAATCATGACGCCTATGTGAAATCCGCAGTGGAGACGGGGATTTGGCCATGGGCGGCCTATATGCAGGGAGATGCGGGAAACGGGAAGACTGAATTTCCCTACTGCCGCATCCGGGAAGGGATTGCTTTTATCGGCCTCAGCACCGCCGTGCCGACGCCATTATTTTCAGCCGCAGGCGGCATTGGCGCGGAACAGTTGACGAAACTTGGCCGCCTGCTGGAAAGTCTGGGCAGGGATGGAATGATGCGGGTCGTGATGCTGCATCATCCCCCAGGGGCGGCGGGCGATTCCCGGCGTCATGGATTGCAGGACCGGGAAGCGTTGCGGCGGGTGATCGCCCGGCATGGCGCGGAACTGATTCTGCATGGCCACACCCACCGTTCGGTACTGGACTATCTTTCCGGACCGCGTGGGCCGGCGCCCGTGCTGGCGCCGTCATCCGCCTCCGCGCTGGACCCGAATGGAGAGAACGCCCGCTGGCATCTGCTGGAAGCGGAACGCGCCGCAGGGGGCGGCTGGCGCATAGGGGTAACCGTGCGCGGTCTAGATGGCCTCGGACAATTCCGGACGGAGGGAAAATTTTATCTCAGGAGTGAAACGGTCAATACCGCATGGTGATGGTGAGGAAATTGTCTCCGGGAAGCGCCGTGATCACCGCCTCATCCAGTTGCGGCAGGCGATACGTCACCGGCGCGTCCCTGGAAAATCCATAACCTTCCGTCGGCAGGCCCACCCAGTTCTTCGTCAGTTTTTTATTGCCGTCCTCATCATGATACAGGGAGATGGCGTAACTTCCTGGTTTTGGAACCGGCATGCAGGCCTGAACCTGGCCCCTGGCCGCCGGCACGCGAATGCGGTCGAGGCGGGCGCCTTTTTTCAGAAAATCCTCGTCTCTGTCGCCATAGAGCATCAGGGTGAGCGTACCCTTCGCGCTGCGGACTCCCGTAACGGTAATACGGAGACGGGTTTCGGCGCTGGCTGCGCACGCCTCTGCTCCGGCGGCTTCGCCGGCCCTCGCCTGCGGGAAAGAAAAAGAGGCGAGGACGCCCATAATGGCCAGCAGGTATTTTATCTTCAGCATGGCAAACGCCCGGGTGGATGAAACATGCGTGCTCACCTATACTCAGCTTTTCACAGTATAGACCGGATCTTCCGAAATGTCAGATGCGACGCCCGTTTCCCCTACCGCCAGAAAATTCGGCTATCCGCAAACCCTTATCGCGGAGACGAAGGACTGGCTGGTTCTGCTGCGCCCGCAACAGGTGACTTTGGGATCTCTGGTGCTGCTCTGCCGTGAGCCGGTCACCGCTTTCAGCGATGTCAGCCCACGGGCGCTTGAAGGTCTGCATCCTGTTCTGAAGAATACGGAACGCCTGCTGCAGGATTTGGTCTGCTACCAGAAAATCAATTATCTGATGCTGATGATGGTCGATCCGGATGTGCATTTTCATGTCTTCCCAAGATATGAGGGCAAGCGGGAATATCGCGGGCGGGCCCTGACGGATGCGGGCTGGCCGGGACCGCCGCGCCTCGATAGCGGTGTCTCCCTTCCGGTGGATGCGCAGGAGATGCTGGCGGCGGATTTGCGCGCCCGCTGGGGCGGCGCGTGACGGAGAAGGTCTTTCCGGGAAACGCCGGGGGGGCGGGAAGGATCTCCTCCTATCTGCTGCGCGAAACCGTGAAGCCCCTGCTGTTTTCCCTTCTGGCGACCCTTGCGGCGCTATTGCTGGAACGCACGCTGCGGCTCATGGAGCAGCTTACCGATCAGGGCGGGCCGCTGGAGCTGGTGTTCCGTCTTACCGTCAATCTTCTGCCGCATTATCTTGGACTGGCGCTGCCCGCCACCTTCTTCATCAGCCTGTTCATCGTCATCGCGCGCTTCGACGCCAACAACGAACTGGTCAGCATCAGCGGGACGGGTCTGTCTCTTTTCCGCCTGGTGCGCCCGCTGGTGGTGATAGGCGTGATTTTCGCGCTGATCAGCATCGCGCTGTTCGGCTTCCTCCAGCCCTATAGCCGTTATCTCTACCGTGAAATCATGCACCGGGTCACGAGCACGGTATGGAGCGCCACGCTGAATGAGCGGGTGTTCGCGAAGATCGGAGAGGATCTTATCATCTACGCCAATAACGTAGACGCTACCGGCATGCGGCTGAATGGCGTCTTCATCCGTGAGTATGACGGGGATAGGGAGGTGGTGATCACCGCCGCCCGGGGCGAACTGCAGGCCAATAACGACTTCACGCGGCTGCAACTGAACCTGAAAGAAGGGGCGCGCACCACTTTCAAGAACGGCGGCGAAGAAATGACCGTATCTTTTTCCAATGTCATTCTTGGGCGGGATTTTCCTCTGGACGAGGGGCCTTTCCGGCCGCGCGGAAAGGACGCGCGGGAACTTACGCTGCCCGAACTCTGGCGTTTGATGGAAGAAACCCCAAAGAGCCTTGCGCGCGCTGAACTTAGCGCGGAGTTTCATGCCCGGCTGGTTCGGGCGGCGTCACTGCCCTGGCTTCCCATGCTGGCGATGGCGATGGGAATTGCGGCGAAACGCGCCAGCCGCAGCCTGGGCATCGTGACCGGCGGATTGATTCTTGTTCTCTATCATCATGTAATTCAGTTGGGCGGCAGCCTGATCGGACGCGAAATAGCATCTCCATTCCTGGCGATCTGGCTACCTTTCGCTGTCTTTTCTTCACTATGCCTGTGGACGTTTTACCGCAGCAACGCCACCCCCGGCGGCAATCCCTTCAACGCGGTGTTTGACTGGCTTGAGAGCCTCTTCTCACGGGTGAGCGGCGCGTTGCAGCCTCTGACGCGGCGCGAAACATGACTTTCACGCTCTATTTATCGCGGGTTTATCTGTTCAGCGTGGCGGCGGCGGCGCTGGCGCTTGGCGCCCTGGCCGAACTTCTGGAGTTGCTGGAAAATGGCAATGCGGTGATCGCCCGTTATGGAAACGCCAGCGATCTCGTCCGTTACGCCCTGCTGCTGGCGCCGGCCATTGGCGCCAGCGTCATTCCCATCGCATGTCTGACCGGCGCCATGATCACTTTTGCAGGGCTTGCACGCCACAACGAGACCACGGTGATCCGCAGTTCCGGCGTCACTTTATACTGGATTGTCAGCCGCCTGGCCCCTGCGGCACTGCTGATCGGCCTGCTGTATTTTACCTTGCGTTTCGTAATCGCCCCTCATAGTGAAATACGGGCCTATGAATGGGTGAACCCCCCGGAAACCGCCAGCGGGGCGGATGCGGAACCCAGGCAAGACTACTGGATCGGCTCCACAAAAGTGATCATCAGTTTCGCCAGTGCGGACGAGGAAGGACGTCTTCTGCAAGACGCGACGATTTTTGAACGGGACGCCATGGGCCATTTGCTGCGTCACACAACAGCCGAACATGGGCGTTATCAGGAAGGCGTCTGGGTTTTTGATGGGGCAAGATCCCTTGCGCTCTTGGCCCCGGGAACGCACCCTGCGCATGCCGACAGCTTCGCTCTGACGGACGGGCCGTCGCCAACAGACATCCGGGCCGCCATGATTCCAGGAGCAAGGGCGCGGCTCAGCCCGCCAGGCCTGGCCGACGCGATGGTGTGGGCCGGGCGCAACAGTCCCGCTTTTCTGATGACAAATCTTTTTGACGCGATGGCGGCGCCCTTTGCGCCGCTTGTCATGCTGCTAGCCGCGGCGCCGCTCGCCCTCGGCACGTCGCGTTACCCCAGCCAGGGGCGATATGTGGGCATGGCGCTTGGGACAGGCTTTGGCTATCTGCTGATCGGCGGCATTTGCCGCGCATTTGGGGAAGCCGGAATCCTGCCAGCGGCGCTAGCCATATTCGGTCCCCTGGCGATCTTCCTGATTGCGGGCGTCAGCATTATTGCCTATCTCGAAGGCTGACATATGGGCGTAAAGATCATACCGGTGCGCAGTCAAGCGGAATTGCGCCGTTTCATAGAAATTCCGTACACGGTTCATGAAGGGGATGAACACTGGATCGCGCCGCTGCGTCTGGAACAGGCGCAGGCGTTTTCTCCCAGACATAATGAATTCATGCGCCGCGCGGATGCATGTCTGTTCGTCGCGGAATCCGGCGGCGTGGACGCCGGACGCATCAGCGCGCAGATCGACCCGGTGGCGGCGGCATCCGGAATGGCGGATGTGGGATATTTCGGCTGTCTGTGCGCAACCGATGACGAGGAGGTCTTTGCCGGTCTGCTGCAGGCGGCGGAACGGTTCCTGCGCCGCCGGGGAATGACCCGCGCGCGGGGTCCGTTCAGCATGTCGGTGAATGAGCAGACAGGATTGCTGGTCGAAGGGTTCGACACCCCGCCCATGCTGATGATGAGCCATGACCGCGCCTATACCGGCGCGCGGCTTGAACGCCATGGCTATGCCGGGGAAAAGGATTTGTATGCCTATCTGATGGATCTGAGGGCGCCGCTGCCGGCATCCGTCCAGGCGATGCTGCGGCGGCCGCCCGCGGCAAATATCAGGCTGCGCAGATTGAATCTGGCTGATTATGACCAGGAAATCCGCACGCTTGTGGATATTTTCAATGACGCCTGGCGCCATAACTGGGGCTTTGTGCCCATGACGCCTGCCGAAACCAGCGCGCTTGGCAGGCATTTACGGCTGCTGCTGGACCCGCGCCTCGTATATTTTGCGGAACTGGATGGCCAGGCGGCGGGGTTTATCGTGGTGCTGCCCAATCTCAATGAGGCGATACGGGATCTGGGCGGAAACCTGTTACCATTTGGCTGGGCGAAACTGTTATGGCGGCTCAGGGTGCGCGGACTGAAATCGGCGCGCGTGCCTCTGATGGGCGTCCGCACAGGCCTTGCGAGCCCGCTCGCTGCGGCGGCGCTGCCACTGTATCTGATTGGCGCCGCCTGGCGGGCGGCGGCCGGGATGGATTTCCGCCATATCGAACTCTCCTGGATCCTGGAAGACAACTTTCCCATGCGGCGCCTGCTGGAACGGCTTGGCGCGCGCGCCTATAAAACCTACCGCGTCTATGGCAAGGCGCTGACATGAAATGCACCGCCATCATACTCGCAGGCAGCCGGGATGGCGAAGACGCCCTGTGCGTGGC
>DMKG01000220.1:6132-7069 GCA_003454415.1 Alphaproteobacteria bacterium | reverse complement strand
GCGGAAGCCACCTGCGCGAATTCCTCTTCGCTTTTTGGCAGGAATTCATGCAAAGGCGGATCGAGCAGGCGGATCGTCACCGGAAGGCCGGACATGATTTCGAACAGGGAGACGAAATCCTGTCTCTGCATCGGCAGGATTTTGGCGAGCGCGGCGCGTCTGCCAGCCTCATCGCTGGCGAGAATCATCTCGCGTACGGCGGTAATGCGCCCGGCGTCAAAAAACATATGCTCCGTGCGGCACAGGCCGATGCCCTCGGCGCCAAAGCTGCGGGCGGTGCGCGCATCTTCGGGCGTTTCAGCATTGGCGCGTACTTTCAGCCGGCGTGCGCCATCGGCCCATTCCATCAACTGACCGAAATCCCCGCTAAGCTCAGGCTGCACCGTGGGCACGGCGCCCAGGATCACGTCGCCGCTGCTCCCATCGAGGGTGATCATGTCCCCCTCGCGCACGGTCTGGCTGTCGACCATGAAAAAGCCGGCCTTGTAATCGATCCGCACGGCGCCCGCCCCGGAAACGCAGGGACGCCCCATGCCCCGGGCCACCACCGCCGCATGGCTGGTCATGCCGCCGCGGCTGGTCAGAATGCCGGCCGCCACATGCATGCCGTGAATATCCTCGGGACTGGTTTCCGTCCGCACCAGGATGACTGGCCTTCCGGCGGCCGCAACCTGTTCCGCTTTTTCCGGGGTGAACGCCACTTCGCCTGTCGCGGCGCCCGGCGATGCGGGCAGCCCCCGTGTCAGAACCGTGCGCGGCGCATCCGGATCGAGACTGGGGTGCAGCAACTGGTCAAGAGCGGCCGGGTTGATCCGCAGCACCGCTTCGTTCCGCGTAATAAGCCCTTCGCGCGCCATGTCGACGGCGATCCTGAGGGCCGCAGAAGTGGTGCGCTTTCCACTCCGGGTTTGCAGCATCCATAACTTGCCGCGTTCGA
>DMKG01000220.1:0-5820 GCA_003454415.1 Alphaproteobacteria bacterium | reverse complement strand
TCGCACAGTTCGCGGAAGAGCGCCGGCATGGTTTCTTCCAGGGATGGCTTGTCATCCTGTGCGGCAAGGCGCGCGGCCCGGGTCAGATATTGCGGGGTGCGGATGCCCGCCACCACGTCTTCGCCCTGGGCGTTGACCAGATATTCGCCGTAAAATTCGTTTTCCCCTGTGGAAGGATTGCGTGTGAAGGCGACCCCTGTGGCGCAGTCATTACCCATATTTCCGAAAACCATGGCCTGCACATTCACCGCCGTTCCCCAGTCGTCGGGAATGCCATGAATGGCGCGGTAGGTCCGGGCGCGCGCCGATTCCCAGGAACCGAACACCGCGCCGATGGCGCCCCAGAGCTGGGCGTTCACATCCTGCGGAAAGGGCTCATCCAGCTCCCTGTTGACGATTTCCTTGTAGATCCCGGTCAGTTCGCGCAGATCGTCCGCACTCAGATCCGTATCCAGCGCAACGCCCAGCCCGTGCTTGAAATCCCCCAGGGCGTCTTCGAACAGATGATGCTCCACCCCCAGCACCACGTCGCAATACATGTGTATGAACCGGCGGTAACTGTCATAGGCGAAGCGCTCGTCACCCGATTCCGCAGCCAGGCCCGCAACCGTCACATCGTTAAGGCCCAGATTCAACACCGTGTCCATCATGCCGGGCATGGATGCGCGCGCGCCGGAACGGACCGAAAGCAGCAGCGGTTTTGCAGGATCGCCAAACCGCCTTCCGACTTGCGCCGACACTTGCGCCAGTGCGGCTTCGACCTGCGCCTCCAGCCCGTCAGGGTATTTCTTGTGATTGGCGTAATAGGCGGCGCAGACTTCAGTGGTGAGAGTGAAGCCTGGCGGCACGGGCAGTCCAAGATTGCTCATCTCCGCAAGATTGGCGCCTTTGCCGCCAAGCAGATTGCGCAGCCCGGCCTCGCCTTCCGCGGCGCCGGCGCCAAAACTGTAAACCCATTTCGGTTTCTGGGCGGCAATGTTCATTTCGCCCCTCCTATCCTTCAATTTTAGAAAAGTCAGCTATCCTGTCCATCGTCCTGCGGATGCGCGACAGTAACAGGAGCCGGTTAACGCGCAGTTTCGCATCCTCGGCGTTCACCGTGACCTTCTCAAAGAAGGCGTCAACGGTTGCGCGCAGTCTGGCCATCGCAGCCATGGCGGCAATAAAATCCTCATCATTCAGGGCGTATGCGGATTCCCGCTCCACCTCTTCAAGCCGCTGCAATAGCGCGCGTTCCTCCTGCTGCTGAAGCAGCGCGGGATTCACTTCCGCATCATAGCTCACGCCGTCACGCTTTTCTTCGATGCGGAGAATATTCACTGCGCGCCGGTAGGCGGCGAGCAGGTTCTTTCCGTCCGCCGACTGCACGAAACCATGCAGCGCCGTGGCGCGTTTCTCCAGTAGAACAAGATCGTCCTGCCCGCCCAGGGCAAATACCGCATCCACCAGATCGTGTGAAATTGCGCCACGCAAATGCAGCTTCAGCCGGTCGGCGAAGAAGGAAAGCAGATCCTCCGCCTGGGCAGGGGGCAGATGCTGCTGAAAAAGCGGTGAAAGCGGCAGGCGAACGCCATTGGCGAGGATCAGATGGATCACGCCAAGCGCCGCGCGCCGCAAGGCGTAGGGATCTTTCGAACCCGTCGGTTTTTCGTCGATCCGCCAGAACTGCATCAGCGTGTCGATTTTATCCGCCAGCGCAACGGCGATGGAAACCGGCGCGGACGGAACACGGGCCCCGGCAAGACCCGCATGCCAGTAATGCTCCTCGACCGCCATGGCGATCTCCGGCGCCTCGCCATCCGCCAGGGCGTAATAACGGCCCATCACACCCTGCAATTCGGGAAACTCGCCCACAATCTGCGTGAGCAGATCACATTTCGCCAGCAGCGCCGCACGCTCCGTGACCTGAACAAGTCTTTCGCCGGCTGAACCGGATTCAGAACCGGGCAGATAGCGAACCAGCGCCGCCGCCAGCGTCCTGTTGCGCATGACCTTATCATGAACGCTGCCCAGCCGATCGTGGAACGTCATTTCCTTCAGGCCATCCAGACGGCTGTCCAGACGATGCTTGCGGTCCTGATCCCAGAAAAACTTGGCGTCCGACAGCCGCGCCGCCAACACCCGCTGATTGCCCGCAACGATCTGGGCGCCGCCATCCGCCGCGATCATATTCGCCACCATGATGAAAAACGGCGCAAAATTTCCGGTCCTGGCGTCGCGCAGGGAGAAATATTTCTGATGGGTCCGCATGGCGGTCCGCAGAACTTCCGGCGGGACATCAAGATAAGCCGGATCGAACGAACCCAGCAGCGCGACCGGCCATTCATTCAGCCCCGCCACTTCGGAAAGCAATGCGTCATCCGGAAGCATTTCCAGCCCCTGTTTCGCCGCAAGGCCCTCCGCCTGTTTCAGGATCCGCGCCTTGCGCGCTTCGGGATCGAGGCAGACACAGGCTTTTTCCAGCGCTGCCCTGTAGTCATCAAAATTCAGGACACGGATAATATCCGGCGCCATAAAACGGTGCCCGCGCGTGCTATCGCCCGCTTTCACCCCATCAATTTCAAAGTTCAGCGGCTGGCCGTCAAAACAGCACAGAATGGAATGCAGCGGCCGCACCCAGCGCAGGCTGCCGCTTCCCCATCGCATGGATTTGGGCCAGGGAAACTCCCGCACGGTTTTTTCGATTATCTCTGCGATGACCTCTGAGGAAGGCCTGCCCGCGCGCTCGATCACGGCGAAATAAAACTCCGCCTTTCCCGCCTCACGCACCTCTAGCTGGTCCAGGCGGAGTCCGGTGGATTTCAGGAAGCCGTTCACCGCCGCGTCCGGCGAACCCACACGCGGGCCTTTGCGTTCCTCCCGGCTGGGGGGCTGTGTGACCGGAATGCCGGTGGCGGTCAGACACAGCCTGCGCGGCGTGACATAGGTTTTCAGGTGATCGAAAGGCAGTTGCGCAGCGCGCAGACCTTCACTGACCAGACGGCGCAAATCCTCCGCCGCCCCCGTTTGCATGCGGGCGGGGATTTCCTCGGAAAACAGTTCAAGCAGAAGTTCAGCCACTTAATCCTCCGCCGCCTCACCCTGGCTTTTCAGCCAGACCCCCGCACATCCCTTGGAGAGCGCCCGCACCCGTCCGATATAGGCTGCGCGTTCGGTCACGCTGATCACTCCGCGCGCATTCAGCAGATTGAACAGATGGCTGGATTTCAGCATCTGGTCATAAGCCGGAAGCGCCAGACCCCGCGCCAGCAGGGCGCGGCATTCGGTTTCGGCGTCGGTGAAATGCCGTAACAGCGCTTCCGTACCGGCATATTCGAAATTATAGGCGGAAAACTCGCGCTCGTTCTGCAGGAAGACATCGCCATAGGTAACGCCCTGTCCGTTGAAGTCAAGCTCATAGACGCTGTCTTTTCCCTGAACATATTGGGCCAGCCGCTCCAGACCATAGGTCAGTTCGCCCGATACCGGCCGGCAATCATATCCCCCCACCTGCTGGAAATAGGTGAACTGGCTGACCTCCATACCGTCGCACCATACTTCCCAGCCCAGCCCCCAGGCCCCCAGAGTAGGGTTTTCCCAGTCATCCTCCACGAAACGGATATCATGCAGCCCTGCATCGATTCCGATGGCGTAAAGGCTTTTCAGATACAGTTCCTGAATGTCCAGCGGCGAGGGTTTAAGAATTACCTGAAACTGGTAATAATGCTGAAGGCGGTTGGGGTTTTCCCCATAACGTCCATCACTTGGGCGGCGTGAGGGCTGCACATAGGCCGCATTCCAGGGTTTGGAGCCAAGCGCGCGCAAAGTGGTGGCCGGATGCGAGGTTCCCGCCCCGACTTCCAGGTCATAGGGCTGTAAAATCACGCAGCCCTGGCCCGCCCAGTATTTCTGCAGTGTGAAAATGATTTCCTGAAACGGCAGGGCTTTGCCGATTCTGTCGTTACTGGGCTGAGGCATGAACAAATCCGTAGTAATTATGACCCGCAGCGGACCTGCGCGCTTCGATTACATACAGGTGTTCAATAAAGGGCTAACCAGCAAAATGCAATGCGCCGCCATGGCGCAGCACCTCTTCCGCCGCCCGCGAATATTTGGTCCCCGTCTCATGCAGCACCAGACCGGGCAAGAGGGTCAGCGGCGCCTCGTTGCCTTTGTAGGCGCGAAGCAGGAAGAGTTTGGCCGGTTTTCCGCCCCCAGGCCAAAGCGGGAAGATAACGCACCCCCCTGCCCGGCCCTTCAAAGCCGCCAGCACATCGTCCAGGCGGTCCATCCTGTGTATGAGGGTGACGCAGCCGGAGGGCCGGGCCATGGTCACTGCGAATTTGATCCAGTCGCGCAGACCGGCGCCGCCCTCCATACGGGCCGCCGCCCGTCCGGCGTTCGGGGGAATATTATTCCGGTCCGGCCTCAGAAAAGGAGGATTGATGAACACATGATGATAGCGGTTGGGGGTGATCCGGTAAGGTGGGCTGTTGATATCGCCGCAAAAAACCTCTATCGCATCGCCCAATCCGTTTCGGGCTGCATTTTCCTGGGCAAGGGCCGCCAGTTCCGGGTCAATTTCCAGGGCGTCCACGCTCAAACCCGCCACACGCCGCGCCAGGCAGAGGCTTGCCGTGCCAACCCCCGCGCCCCCCTCCAGCGCCAGTTCCCCCGGAGCCGCAGGAATGGCGGCCGCCAGCAGGACGGCGTCGATACTGGCCCGGTGACCTTTTGCAGGCTGCAGGATCCGCAGCCGCCCCCCCAGCATCTCGTCATCTGTAAATTCGCCCCCGGCATGACCTGGCATGCGCCCTCCCTGGATTCTTGCGCTCAAACACTAAACAGATTCCGCAGCATCTTCTACATAAGGCAAAATCCTGATAGATTGCACCGGGTTCGGCTTACTGACGCCCCGATCGCAAACTACTTTCGCGCCGGCCGCGGCTAGCCAAGAATTTTGCATTCGAAAGGTCACTGGTAAATTTTGATTCTCGTGTGGATCTGGATTTGAAACTGCTGTACGAAACCGCCGCTTTCGATGCAGCAACTGCAAGTCCCCGCACAGTCTGGAGAGAAGATTGTGGGTGTTGTTGTCGCATTCGGAGAGGAAGAAGCTGACGCCAATCGGGCGTTTCTCGCCCTGCGTGAATTGGTCGCAGGAGAAATGGCGCAGACGGACGAGTTCATCCTTTCGCGGATGCAGAGCCAGGTGAACATGATTCCCGAGCTGGCCGGACATCTGATCCGGTCCGGCGGCAAGCGCCTTCGTCCGATGCTGACCCTCGCTGCGATGAAAATGTGCGGTTATGAGGGCGAGCACCAGGTGCGCCTCGCCAGCAGCGTTGAATTTCTGCATACCGCCACCCTGTTACATGACGATGTGGTGGATGAAAGCAGTCTTCGCCGCGGCATCGCCACCGCCAATGAGTTATGGGGCAATTCCGCGAGCGTTCTGGTTGGGGATTTTCTGTTAAGCCGGGCCTTTCAGCTCATGGTTGAAATCGGCTGTCTGCGCATATTGGAGATTTTATCCCAGGCGGCGGGCGTCATTGTCGAGGGCGAGGTGCTGCAACTGGAAAGGTCCGGAGATATCGCCACGACCGAAGATACATATTTACGCATTATCACCGCCAAAACCGCGACCCTGTTTGCAGCTGCCTGTCAGGCCGCCGCCGTCATCGCTGGCCGCCCGAAAGCGGAAGAAGAAGCGCTGGAATCTTATGGCAAAAATCTGGGAATCGCCTTCCAGCTTGTGGATGACGCGCTGGATTATTCCGCCGCGCAGGCAAGTTTTGGCAAAACTATCGGGGATGACTTCCGCGAAGGCAAGATCACCCT
>DMKG01000176.1:5792-7044 GCA_003454415.1 Alphaproteobacteria bacterium | reverse complement strand
CGCCGATGATGTTCATCACCTCGGATTCATTCGCGCGCTCCCGGCGTTTGTCGACAATGGCCAGATCGCTGTCCAGACGTTGCGCCAGGGCGCGGGCGCGCACCACGCCGCCCACATCCGGGGACACGATCACCAGGCTTGAATTGTTAAAATGTTCATTAATATCGCGCAGCAACACGGGGGCGGCGAACAGATTATCCGTGGGAATATCAAAAAATCCCTGAATCTGCCCTGCATGCAAATCCAGGGTCAGCACCCGGTGCGCCCCGGCGGTGGTGATCATATTAGCCACCAGCTTGGCGCTGATAGGGGCGCGGGAGCCGGATTTGCGGTCCTGTCTGGCGTAGCCGAAATAGGGGATAACGGCAGTGATCCGGCGCGCCGAGGCGCGGTGCAGCGCATCGGTGCAAATCAGCAGCTCCATCAGATTGTCATTGGTCGGGAAGGAAGTGGACTGAATGACGAAAACGTCCTGCCCCCGGACATTTTCCTGAATCTCGACAAAAATTTCCTTATCGGCAAACCGCCGGACGCTGGCCCTGGTGAGGGGCAGGTCCAGACAGGACGCAATCGCCCCTGCAAGTGGGAGATTGCTGTTACCCGCCAACAGCTTCATATGCGTGTCCTTGTATCTTCCCGCGTATCTGCCCTTGTCTGTCCGTGGCGAAGGGGAAATGGCGTGGGTTTGTTTTGATAGGCGCCTTGTAACAAAGGCCGCCTCCATGTGCAAAGAAAGAGAGAGGCGGCGTCTGGATGAAATCATCCAAACCCTTTCGATTTCAGCCGATTGCGCGCAGATAACGGCTTAGGTCCTTCCATGCGGCCTATCGGCTGGCGCGATAATCATCGAGCAGGGGAATGACCCCATCCGCCGCGCCGGACGCGGCTGCATAGGCGATGCCCCCCCAACCGCCTTCCAATTGCCCCCGGGGAACCGGATTGCTCTGATCTATCCGCCCGATTTCCTGGCCATCCGGCGCTCTTACCAGCCAGCTCAGGCTGACGAGCTGGCGTTCCGCATCCAGATCGCTGAGCTGTACCGAACCGGCGATTGTCAGCGCAGTCCCGGCAGGGGCGTCTACGACATTCAGTCCCGCGGCGCGCAGTTCACTCCGCAGCGCCGATGGCAGGGTTTTGCCGCCATCGCCGGGCGCTGCGGCGATATCTGGCACATAAACCCGCAGAGCGGCGGAATGGGCCTCACCCGGCAGGAGATGAGGGGCGAAAGCCGCCGCCGCGTGTCCCGCCATAC
>DMKG01000176.1:2408-5598 GCA_003454415.1 Alphaproteobacteria bacterium | reverse complement strand
CCGTATGTCCCGCCATCGCCTGCAGGATGGAGGCTGGAATCGCATCCTCACGGGCGCCCGCGGGCAGGGCTTCGCGGGTTTCGAATTGCGCCGCCAGCGCCCCTCCTGCGTCATGGAGTTTCCAGACCGTTACAAGGACATTGTCCTGTATCCGGGCTTTTCCGCTGATGCGGTGGCCGCCATTCAGTTCCTGTCCGGCCAGCGCCGCAATGTCCTGATCGCGCAAGGCCGCCGCCAGCGCCTCCGACAGGGCGGTGGCGAGAGCGCCGCCCGCGCCTTCTGGCGGCATGACCTCAACTCCGCTCTGGTTTGTGATAACGCCGAGCAATCCCGGCTCTTTCGTCATCACGCCATAGGGAAGCCTATGCGTGGGTTCCCCGGTACAGGCGGCAAGCGCCAGACAGGCGAACAGAACAGGGATTCGGGGCCGTTTCATGATACCCGCAGGCTTATGACTGAAATCTCACGTCCGTAATCCGTTTCCCCGCGATGGGTGGCGCGGCGAAAGCTGAAAAACCGCGTCTCGTCCCGATAGGTGCACTGGGCAAGATCGCGCACTTCCGCAAGGCCCACCCGTTTCAACCGCGCAGCGACATAAGGCCCCAGTGCGAACAGGCGCTTGTCCGGCGCCGGCGCGGGCTGGAAACAGCTGGCGCTGAGCGGGTCCTGTTCCAGGAAATGGGCCTCGAAATCCGCGCTCACCTCATAGCAGGCCTGGGAAATACAGGGACCTATGGCGCCGCGTATGGCGTCCCGTTTGGCGCCAAGGTCGAGCATGGCCTCCAGGACCGCCTCGCAGACGCCCGCCAGCGCGCCTTTCCACCCGGCATGGGCTGCGCCAATGATCCGCGCCTGCGGGTCGGCGAACAGGACTGGCGCGCAATCCGCGCTCAGGATCGAAAGCCCGATGGCGGGCAGGGCCGTCGCCAGACCGTCGGCGGGCAGGCGCAGTTCCGCCGCTTCGCGCGTGCGGATGACATGCACCCTCCGGCCGTGTTCCTGATAGACTCCCGCCAGCGCTTCGACGCCCAGGGCGGCGCACACCCGGGCGCGGTTTTCGCGGACATTTTCCGGCGCATCCGCCGATCCCGCTCCGCAATTCAGCGAGGAGTAGAGACCTCCGGAGACCCCGCCCTGACGGGTAAAAAATCCGTGCCGGATAATGGCGTCAGGCCACAGATCCCCGGCGGTAAGAAAGGGGAGGCGCGGCTGCATTCTATTCCCCGAAACCCGGTGAAAGGGGCAGATCCGGATGGCCCAGGGCAAGCGCCTTGAACAGGCCGCCCATCTCCTGCGGCCCAGTCAGCCGATGCAGGGCCGAAGAGATGGCGGCCCGCTGTTCAGGCGTGGCGGATTGCGAAAGTTTGCGGGCGCGAAGATGGAGCCCCAGCCGCGACAGGAACGCGCCCTGGGGTATCGGCCCGTCTGTTTTGCAGCCGGCGGCATGGGCGATTAGCGCAAGGGTCTGAAAATCCACATGAGCGGTCAGATCGGCGTGCCCGGCGTTTCGTAAAGGGTCGCTGTAGCGTTGTCCGCGCAGCGCCTGAAAACTGTCGCCAGGGCTGCTTGCCGCCGGGCCGTAATCGATGATCAGAGCCGCGCCCCCCTGTCCTGCGATATGTCCGGCAAGGATCTGCAGAACCGCCTGGGCGCCGGGGCTGATTTCGGCGATGCCGCCTTCGGGCGCGCGCCGCATGGCGGCGGGCAGGATGGAGACGTCCGCGAGCGGAGCGGGCGACAGGCAGAAACATAAATCATCCGATGCCGGATCGATGGCCACCATCTTCTCCCGCCATTGGTTGTCCCTGCGCAGAAACTGTCGGATGGGCAGGGCGTCAAAAAATTCATTGGCGATGAATATAGCAGGAATTTGCGGCAACTGGGTGACGCCGTCATGCCAGATGACGGGGCGTTGCAGCGCTTCTCTTTGCAGGGCGCGGAGGCGCCTGCTGGTCTCAACCAGATGCAGTTGCGCCGCCTGCAGAAAATCCGGCGCAAGACGGGCCGCGCGCAGGGCGTCACGCATTAATGTGCCGCGTCCCGGCCCCAGTTCGCACAGAATGAACTCCCCCGGGCTGCCCATGTCGCGCCAGCGCTGCACGCACCACAGCCCGATCAGCTCCCCGAACATCTGGCTGATTTCCGGCGCCGTGATGAAATCCCCTTCCGTTCCGAAAACCTCCCTGTGGTGGTAATAGCCGTATTCAGGATGCCCAAGGGCAAGACCCATATAAACCGAAAGCGGAATCGGCCCCCCGGCGCGGATCAGCCGTTTGATGTGTTCCTCCAGCTCCGTCATGGACTGGACCGCCGCAGGGCGAACGCCATCAGCCCCATCCCTCCCAGAACCAGCGGCAGGGAAAGCAGCATCCCCATGGTCAGCCCGCCAGGGAGAAAGCCGATATGCGCGTCAGGTTCGCGAAAAAACTCCGAAAAGATGCGCGCCGCGCCATAACCCAGGGCGAACAGGCCGGTGATCAGCCACGGCCTGCGAAGCGCGCGAAACCCTTTTCCCGCAATCAGCAGCAGGATCAGCAGGGCGGCGCCTTCCAATGCCGCTTCGTAAAGCTGGCTGGGGTGGCGCGGGATGGGGCCGCCGGTGGGAAAAACCATGCCGATGGGTGCGGTGGTCACCCTTCCCCATAATTCTCCATTGATGAAATTGGCGATGCGCCCGAACATCAGGCCGATGGGCGCGACCATTGCGATGAGATCGGCGAAACCGCCCAGGGGAAGCTTCTGGCGCCGGGTGAAGAACAGGATCGCCAGCAGGACGCCGATCAGTCCCCCGTGAAACGACATGCCGCCCTGCCATACATAGAGAATTTCCAATGGATGCGCGGCGAAATAGGCAGGATTGTAGAACAGCACATAGCCCAGCCGTCCGCCGAGGATGATACCCAGCGTCGCCAGCGTGACGAAATCCCCGATCTGTTCCGCGGTCGCCGGAGCCTTGCCGGCGGGCCATAACTGCGCCTGACGCGCGAGCCGGACCGCATAGGCCCAGCCCAGCAGAATGCCTCCCAGATAGGCCAGCGCGTACCAGCGGATGGCGAAAGGTCCGATCTGCAGGGCGACGGGATCGATGTCAGGATAGCTGAGCATAGGGGCTGACGTTCATTTCCTGTAATTTATGCTTCGCTTGCATGAAATCATCCCCACCCGCTAGTGTTCCGGTTCTGACATTCGC
>DMKG01000176.1:0-2143 GCA_003454415.1 Alphaproteobacteria bacterium | reverse complement strand
TCTGACATTCGCATAAAAGGTGCGCGGCAAGGATGCGCCGATGTCACATTCACTCCACTAGCATATGCCTTCAAGGAACCCGCCATGCAAACCGAAAACCGCTTTCTGGACGATCTCGCCAAGCTGATGCTGAACGCCGCAGGGGCGGCGCAGGGCATGAAGGCCGAAATGGAAAATGTCATGCGCCAGCGTCTGGAGCGCTGGTTTGCGGATATGAATCTGGTGCCCCGGGATGAATTTGACGCGGTGCGCGCCATGGCCGCCGCCGCGCGCGAGGAGAACAGCCGCCTTTCAGCAAGACTGGCGGCGCTGGAGGCGCAGCTTGCGGCGCAGAAAAAACCAGTAAAGCCGCGCGCGTCAAAACCGCGCAAGCTCGGCGGCGCAGCTCCCAAACGCCGCGCGCGCATCACTCCACGGTGATGGTGACCAGCTCGGAAGCTACCGGTTGCTTGTGGGGGATGTGGTTGTGATCGCCCAATAATAATTGCAGGGTGTGGGCGCCCGGCGCAAGCTCCACCATGGCCTCCGTCTCTCCCTTGCCGAAATGCAGGTGTTGCGCGTCATTGGGCAGGGGTTCGTCCAGCGCTTCGCCTTGCGGCATGGGCGTATCGATCAGAAGATGGTGATGCCCGGTATGCTCTTTTTCAACGCCGGCGGGCGCTACACCCATGCCTTTAAGGCCGAACACCACTTTAACCGGGGATGCGACTTTCGCGCCATCGGCGGGTGTGATGATATAGGCGGCTGCGCCCACCGGCGCCGGGGTCTCGCCCGCCTGTGCGGCGTTGATCCCCAGCAGACAGCCAAATGCCAGCAGCGCCGGAAAAAATGCTTTCATGCCTTTCTCCTGTAATATTTGTAATTCCGCCCGTGATTGCCGGGACAGTAACGAAGGAAAGACTAACGGAAAATTTCCGCCTTGTGCGGATTAATCCTCCATCAGGGCCAGCGCCGCGCGAAAGCCGGTTTCCGGGCTGCTCCAGATCGGGATGGCGATATCCTGACACAGCGCCACGGCGCCCTCCATCGAAGCCTGGGCCAGCAGGATCAGATCCGCGCTGAACGCCGCGCCCCGCAGCCCCCGGGCGATTTCAGCCGCATAGGCTTCCATATTTCCCTGTTCGAAATGTTTCCAGGCGGCCGAAAAAAGGTGATCGCGCACCATCACATTGGGTTTCTGCATATATTCCGCAGAAGTACGCACAAGCGCGGCCGTCGCCGACAGCGCGGTGGGAAGCGCCGCGCAGACGGCGATGTTTTTGGCCTGCAACACCGCCTGATCCGCCATGGGGCGGTCGATGCGCATGACCGGAACCGGGGCGTCGGCGTCATGCTGTTCCGCCACCTGTCCAAGGGTGGAGCAGGTGCAGACCAGCACCCGGGTTTCCTTGCCGATTGCCGCCGCGAGCGCGTCGCGCGCCGCCGCCTCTACGGCGGAGCTGACGCCGCCCGCCGCCACAGCCTGTTCCAGAAGATCGGCGCGGAGAATGTGGCGGATCTTCACTTCCGGGGCGATCCGGGCGCGCAACGCGTCGAAAGTGGCGATGTGCGCATCAGACGTATGCAGAAACACGATTTCGGAAGCGGCCATTTCGTTCATCTGCTATGGCTGGAAAGAAACGCCTCGGCGGCGGCTGCGGTCTCGGCGGGAATTTCTTCCATCGGCACGTGCCCGGCGTCCTCGAACACCTGCAGGGTTGAATTGGGGATTTCTTCGTCGAATTGCCGGCCAATGGAAAGCGGGATCAGACCATCTTTCGCGCCCCAAAGGATCAGCGTGGGCTGACGGATATCCTTCAGCCGCCCCCCAAGCAGATCCGTTTGTCCAAGCCTTACCCGCAGCCGGGTCGCCTGGCGGTTCCCTTCATGGCGCACCATGTCGTGATACAAATCGATCAGCCCGTCACTGACCTTCGACGGATCGCCATAGATGGAATGCATAGCTTCGGCCACGATTGGACGAGGGGTAATCCAGGCCAGCATATTCCCGATCACCGGCTTCCCCATGAGTTGAAAGGCGATGGGCGCTTTGCGTCCGTCTTCGGGCAGCGGAATCCCCCCTGCATCGATCAGGATCAGTTGCGTCACCCGCCTGGGGTTGGCTAACGCAAAGGCGCCGGCAAGCTGCATGGAACCAGCTCAA
>DMKG01000245.1:18484-19103 GCA_003454415.1 Alphaproteobacteria bacterium | reverse complement strand
GGCATGACGTGATAGGGGCCAGACGTCAGTTCCGCGAGATGCGCCCTGAACAGGGAGCTGCTGATATTGGTGGAAGGCTTATCCGGCTCATCGAAGCGGTGATAGAGAAACACGCTTGCCGAGCCATGATCCTGCGGCTGCGACAGGGCGCCCGGCGCGCACAGGAGCGCGGCGGCGATAAAACCCAAAAGACGGCGCAGACAGGACACTCCGGCTCACTCCTCAATGATTGGCTTTGTCAGGGGCATTCTATATGTTGGGACCCAATAACCTAACCATGAAACCATGCAATGAGGCGGAATATGGCCGATAAAATCAATGATCAGGCGCTGGACACGTTGTTTTTCAAGGCGCGCACCCAGAATGGCTGGCTTCCGGGCGTGGAAGTCAGTGATGCGCAACTGCGCGCCCTGTATGACATCGTGAAATATGGCCCCACCAGCGCCAATTCCTGCCCGGCCCGGTTTGTGTTCTTGCGCTCGGCCGAGGCGAAGGAGCGGCTGCGGCCGCATTTGAGCGAAGGCAATCTGGCCAAGACCATGGCCGCGCCCGTGGTCGCCATCGTCGCCTATGACGTGGAGTTTTATGAGCATCTTCCCAAACTGTTTCCCCATGACCT
>DMKG01000245.1:16897-18203 GCA_003454415.1 Alphaproteobacteria bacterium | reverse complement strand
CTTCCCAAACTGTTCCCCCATGACCTGACCGCCAAGACATGGTTCAACTGGAGCGCGGCGCATGCCGAAACCACCGCCTTCAGAAACGGAACCCTGCAAGGGGCCTATCTGATCATGGCGGCGCGGGCGATCGGCCTGGATATCGGCGCCATGTCGGGTTTTGACAATGCCGGGGTGGACAAGGAATTTTTCCCGGATGGGAAGGTGAAGTCGAATTTCCTGTGCAATATCGGCAGGGGGGATGACAGTCTCCTGTTTCCACGGCACCCGAAATTCGCATTCGAGGAAGTCTGCAAGATATTGTAATGCGCATCCTGGCGATGGATACCTGCCTTTCCGCCTGTTCCGCGGCGATCTGGCAGGAGGGCAGGGTCATCGCCAGACAGTGGCGGCCCATGCAGCGCGGCCATGCGGAGGCGCTGCTGCCCATGGTGGAGGAACTGCGCGCGGAAACGGGTTTTGATTATGGCGGCCTGGACCGGCTGGCGGTAAGCATTGGCCCCGGCAGTTTTGCCGGGGTGCGGGTAGGACTTGCCGCCGCGCGCGGCATCTGCGCCGCGCATGCCCTGCCGCTGGTGGGAATCGGCACGCTGGAATTACTGGCGGCTTCCGTTCAGCAGGAAGAGAGTTTCGCCATCGCCCTCGACGCCCGTAATGCGCAGGTTTATTTCCAGGCTTTCGCGAAAGGCGCGACGCTGTGTCCGCCAGAACTGCTGAGCCTGGCCGAGGCCGCGGCGCAGGTGACGCAATTTCAGAGCATGTCTGTCTTTGGCGGCGGCGCGGGGTTGCTCGCCCCGTTATGCGGCGCCGGGGTGCAGTCCTGCGGTCTGGACCTGCTGCCTGACGCAGCAGCGCTGGCGGAACTCGCCGCGACGAGAGAACCGCAGGCGGCGGAGACCGTGGCCCCGTTATATCTGCGCGCGCCAGATGCAAAACTTCCAGCCGCCCCATGATCTGGGGCGGCGCAAACATCATCCGCGCCGGAGCGGCGTCCCTCGAAGTGCTGGAAGCGCTGCATGGCGCCTGTTTCAGCCGGGGGTGGGACCAGGTGGAAATGGCGCGGGTGCTCGCCATGCCCGGGACCAGCGGAACGCTGATTTTGCCGGACCACCGGGACGGCGGCCTCTCCTCACCGTCGGGTTTTCTGCTGGGAAGAGAAGTGGCGGAGGAGGCGGAGATCATTTCCATTGGCGTCCTGCCCACGGCGCGCCAGCGCGGACTTGGCGGCGCGCTGCTGGCGGAATTCATCACGCGAATGCAGGAACACGGGGTGAGGACGCTGTTTCTTGAAGTCGCCACCCATAAA
>DMKG01000245.1:10512-16698 GCA_003454415.1 Alphaproteobacteria bacterium | reverse complement strand
AAGTCGCCACCCATAACGAGGCTGCAATTTCCCTGTACAAACGCCAGGGCTTCATTGCGGCTGGACTGCGCAAGGCCTATTACGCGCCAGAACCCGGTCAGTCAACATCAACGGACGCGCTGATCATGCGCTGCAATTTATAACTGGGCCAGCAGAGGCGTTTGCGGTTATAATGACGCGCGCGCAAACATATGTTTCATATGTGACATATGAGATGTCGAAGCAGAAAAAGAGGATATCATGCCTCAGCGGATTGAGCAGATTTGTGAAAAGCGCGGCATGCGCATGACCGGCCAGCGCCGAATTATCGCCCGCGTTTTACAGGAAGCCGAAGATCATCCGGATGTGGAGGAATTATACCGCCGCGCTTCGGAGCAGGATCCAAATATCAGCATTGCAACAGTTTATCGCACCGTGCGCCTGTTTGAGGAGGCGGGCATTCTGGAACGCCATGAATTCGGCGATGGCCGCGCCCGCTATGAACAGATTCCCGAATCCCACCACGATCACCTGATCAACGTCCAGAACCGTGAAGTGATTGAATTCAGCGACAAACAGATCGAGGAATTGCAGCGGGTGATTGCGGAGCGCCTGGGCTTCCGCCTTGTCGGCCACCGGCTGGAATTGTATTGCCTGCCCTTGGAGGGTGAGAAAAAGAACTCATAAAGGTTCGTTTCCGCCCGTCCGTCGTTCAGCGGAGAAACCCATGCCCCACATTCAAGCAGGCGACATCCGGATTTATTACGAGACCGCCGGCAGCGGGCCGAGACTTCTGTTCATCAATGGCACTGGCGCGGATTTACGCAACCGGCCCAATGCGTTTGACGGTCCGCTGGCAAAAGCCTTTCAGGTGCTGGGATATGACCAGCGTGGTCTTGGCCGCAGCGAAAAGCCCGACCGGCCCTATTCCATGCAGGAATACGCCGATGACGCGGCCGCGCTGCTGGATGCGCTGGGGTGGGATCGCGCCCATGTCATGGGGGTTTCCTTTGGCGGCATGGTGGCGCAGCATTTGGCCCTGCGCCATCCTCACAGAATCAAACGGCTGGTTCTGGCCTGCACTTCCAGCGGGGGCGATGGCGGCGCCTCTTATCCGCTGCACCGGCTGGGAGATATGGATGTGGAAAGCCGCGCCCGGTTCATGATCGGCATAAGCGATCCCCGCCATGACGCTTCGTGGCGGGCCGAGCATCCGGAAGCCCTGGCGGCAATGATCGAACAGCAGGCAGCCGCCGCCGCCACAGGCGCCGATGATCCCCTTAAGGAGATGGGGGCGAGAAGGCAGCTTGAAGCGCGCATTCACCATGACGCCAGCGCGCGCCTCGGCGAAATCCGCGCGCCCGTTCTGCTCTGCGCCGGACGTTACGATGGGATTGCACCCCTCGAAAACATGCGGTTCATGCAGCAGAACATTCCTGACGCGCGGCTGGAAATCTTCGAGGGCGGGCATCTGTTCCTGATCCAGGACAAACGCGCCTATGCGGAAATCCTGCGTTTTTTACAACAGCACCCTCCGGAATGACCCATCCGCCTTTCACCTTGCAGAATCTCGATCATGTCGTGCTGCGCGTGCGCAATATGGAGCGCGCCCTGAAGTTTTACTGTGAGGTTCTGGGTTGTACGCGGGAACGCGAAGTTACCCAGATCGGCCTGGTCCAGTTACGCGCCGGATCGGCGCTCATTGATCTGATCCCTGCGGCGCAATACGAAGCCCCTCTGCAGAACCGTAATATGGATCACTTCGCCCTTGCGGTCATCCCATTCGATGAGGACAAAATCCGGGCGCATCTGACCGCCCACGGCGTTTTACACGGACGGGTGGAGGAGCGTTATGGGGCGAACGGCGCCGGTCCATCGCTTTATATTCAGGATCCGGATGGAAACCAGGTGGAGCTGAAAGGCACGTCCGAATGACGTGGCCGGGCTATGCGCTCTTGCGCAGATGATGGCCGGACAAGACGCTCACGCAGCGGCGGCGGTAAATCCAGACCGAAGCAGGCGGCAGATTCTCCAGCACAAAGGCGCTGCGCGTGGCTTCCAGATCAAGCTCCAGAGCAATCGCGCGGGCCATGGGCGGCCGGGGACTATATGTGAATTGCAGCATGAACCCGTCGGCGGGAAGAACATTGAAGCATTGCTTCACGATTGCGCGTTCAACCTGTTTTGGCAAAGAGAGCAGGGGAAGGCCCGATACGATGGCCTTGACATGGTCAAGACCTTCAGACGCCAGTAAATGGCCAAGATCGCATGCGTCGCCACAGATGACCCTGACATGCGGAAAACGCTCACGGATGATTTTGCACAGAGAATCTTCGCGTTCGATCACCACCAGATCGCGCGGGGGAATCCCCCTATGTAAAAGCGCCGCCGTGACGCTGCCTGTGCCGCCGCCAAGTTCAACCACCACCCCCTCTCCAGAGGGATCTATCTCCGCCGCCACCACCGCGGCCAGATTTTTACTGCTGGGGAAAATGGCGCCTAACTGACCAGGTTTTTTCAGCCACAGATTGAAAAATCGTAGATGGTGGCGCACGCAGTTACACTTTCTGTTGTTTCCCCTGCCGCCGTCTATCTAGACAATAGCGGTTGCGAAAATCCGCAGCTTATGCGCTGCGCCGCTTTCAGGCGCAGCATAACCAGATTGCGGTTTTACCGGAAGAGCAATATTTGTCCTGCAATTTTTAATGAGAAGAACGCGGCAATCCCGTACAGGCGTAACTCAGAGACCGAAATTGCCGAATTTCTTGTTGAAGCGGCTGAGCCGGCCGCCGCTGTCCAGCAGGCGCTGCGCGCCCCCCGTCCAGGCCGGATGGGTCGTCGGATCAATCTCCAGCTTTAACTCGTCCCCGGCATTGCCCCAGGTCGAGCGGCATTCATAGCGGGTCCCGTCGGTCATCACCACGGTGATGGGATGATAATCAGGATGAATGTCCTTTTTCATGGGCTGGCTCCGGTTGACTGCTGAATCTGTTTGGGAACGGGGTTATACAGGAGGTTTCCACCCTTGTGCAAGCCTTGGCCGACGTCCCTGCATTACCCCCTGTTACCCCGGGGCCAGCGCTGCTATACAGCCGAAAAAGAGGAACAGCGCCAGCAATGTCAGAAAGTGGTCAGGATTTCACCGCAAGGATCGGACGCGAGGCCATGAGCCGCCCTTCCGGCAAAGGGATCGGCCCGTTGCGGCAGTTATTGCCTTATGTTGGGCGCTATCCTGGCCTGGTCGGCGCAACTCTGATTTCCCTGATCCTGGCGTCCATCGCCACTCTGATGGTGCCTTTCATGGTGCGCCAGATCATCGATCATGGCTTTGTGGCCAATAGCGCGGATCTCGTTCATCAGTATTTCGCAGCGACCATGGGCGTGGTGCTGATGCTCGGCCTGGCCACCGCCGCGCGCTTCTATTTCGTTTCCGGACTAGGAGAACGGGTGGTGGCGGATATGCGCCGGGATGTCTATGGCCATGTTCTCGGAATGAGCCCTGAGTTTTTTGAGCGCACCCGCACCGGCGAAGTGCTGTCGCGCCTGACCGCCGACACCACGCTGATCCAGACCGTGGTCGGCTCCAGCGCCTCCATAGCGCTGCGTAACATTTTTCTGTTGCTGGGAGGAGTGGTCATGCTGGTGGTGACCAGCGCCAAGCTCAGTGGCATGGTTCTGGCGGTAACCCCGCTGGTCGTTGCGCCGCTCGTCATTCTGGGCCGGCGGGTGCGCGGCCTATCCCGCGCGTCCCAGGACAGGATCGCGGATTCAAGCGCCCTCGCCGGCGAGGTGCTGAACGCCATTACTACTGTTCAGGCCTATAACCAGGAACCTGCCGAGCGGAATAAATTCAACCGTGCGGTGGAACAGAGTTTTGAAACCGCCATGCGCCGGATTTCCGTACGGTCGGCATTGACGGCGGGGGTGATCATCCTGGTTTTCGGCGCGGTGGTTGGCGTCTTGTGGATCGGCGCGCAAAGTGTGCTCACCGGTATGATGACCGCAGGTCAGTTGGGTCAGTTCGTACTCTATGCGGTGTTCACCGCCGGAGCCGCCGGGGCCCTCAGCGAGGTCTGGGGCGATCTGCAACGCGCAGCCGGCGCCAATGAACGCCTGATGGAACTGCTGGCCAGCGTTTCCGCCATAACGGCCCCCGTCCATCCGGCGGCTTTACCCGACCGGATAACCGGCGGCGTCGCCTTTGACGGCGTGCGCTTTCATTATCCTTCCAGACCGGATCAACCGGCGCTTGACGGGATCAGTTTCCGCGTCCATCCGGGTGAGACCGTAGCGCTGGTCGGGCCGAGCGGCGCGGGCAAAAGCACGATCCTGCAATTATTGCTGCGCTTCTATGATCCCAGCGCCGGGTGCATCACTTTGGATGGGGTGGATATCGCCAAAGCCGATCCCAGGCATGTACGCGCCAGCATGGCCGTGGTGCCCCAGGATACGGTGATCTTCACCGACAGCGCGCGGGAAAATATCCGTTATGGCCGGCCAGACGCCAGTGATGCGGAAGTATGGGAGGCGGCAAAGGCGGCGCAGGCGGCGGAGTTTCTGGAAAAACTGCCGCAGGGCATGGACACGTTCCTGGGGGAAAAAGGCGTGCGTCTTTCCGGCGGCCAGCGTCAGCGCATCGCCATCGCACGGGCGATCCTGCGCAATGCTCCGCTCCTGTTGCTGGATGAAGCCACCAGCGCCCTCGACGCCGAAAACGAGCAACTGGTCCAGGCCGCCCTTGACGCCCTGCTGGAAAACCGGACGACCCTGGTCATTGCGCACCGGCTGGCCACCATTCGCAGGGTGGACCGCATCATTGTTCTGGAAGGGGGAAATATTGTCGCCACCGGCACCCATGAGGAACTGATGTCCCGTGGCGGTCTGTATGCCCGGCTGGCGGAATTGCAATTCACCGACGGCCTGGACATGGCGCCCCTCTCCAGGCCTCACGCCTTGAGCACCTAGAGAGCGGAAAAGGGGCTGCGCGAAAGCACTGGACGCGGCCACCCCGGCGGGTGTTAGATAAGGGCGGTGGTGAACCCGAAGACGCCGCGTCAAGAAGATGCAGCAATTAAGAAGACGCAGCAATTAAAATGGCGGCGCTTCCATTCTCCACACCGTTTGCTGTCAGCTTACCCGCGGCTTCATAGCCGTTTCTTGTGATGGGAGGAGGGGCCAGTGCCAGCTTTAGAATCCATGCGTGTGCTTGACTTTACCCAGTGGGAGGCGGGGCCCAGTTGCTCCATGATGCTGGCCTGGCTGGGAGCCGATGTGGTGAAACTCGAACCCCCTGGCGGCGAAATCGCCCGCAAGGTGCTGGGGGTGGGACCTGGCGACAGCCAGTATTTTCTCAACTACAACGCCAACAAGCGCGGCATCGCCATCAATCTCAAGACTACGGCGGGCCGAAAGCTTCTGCTGGACATGATTCCGCGCTTCGACGTGTTCGTGGAAAATCAGGGTCCTGGCGTGGTGGAGAGCCTGAAGCTGGATCCGGAAATTCTGTGCGCCCTCAACCCGAAACTGATTTATGCGCGCATCAAGGGATATGGCCTGAGCGGCCCCTACAGCGACTATAAAAGCTTTGACCCGCTGGCGCTGGCGGCGAGCGGAATTTTCTCGATGACCGGCGCGCCCGAAGGACCGCCCATGCCGCCGGGCGCCTCTTTCGCCGACACCGGCACGGGACTGCATGCGGCGCTCGGCATCACCGCCGCCTATGTGCAGCAGCAGCGCACCGGCAAAGGCCAGGTGATCGAGCTTTCCATGCATGAGGCGATGACCATGTTCATCCGCACCATGACGGCCATGTATTGGGGACCGGACAGCCCTCCGGCGCCGCGCCGCAGTCATGACGGGTTTCCGCCCTCCGGCATCTACCGCTGCAAGGGCGGCGGACCCAATGATTATGCGGTGATGCTGATCGTGCTGCCCCGTATGTGGCAGGCCCTGTGCGAAGCGATTGGCCATCCGGAACTGACGGACGATGCGCGTTTCGCCCAGCCCGCCGGGCGCTTCGATCACCAGACGGAACTGCACGCCATCATAGAGGGCTGGACGCTCCAGCGCGACAAGCAGGAGGTCATGCGGGTGCTGGGCGAGGCGGGGGTGCCGGTCAGCGCGACTTACGACACGGCCCAGGTGTTCAACGACCCGCATCTGATTGCGCGGGATTTTTTCAAAAAAGTGCCGCATCCGGAAAAAGGG
>DMKG01000245.1:1678-10251 GCA_003454415.1 Alphaproteobacteria bacterium | reverse complement strand
AAAAGGCGAAATTCTGATGATGCGCTCTCCCATCCGGCTTTCGGACTCCGAAGTGCCCATCACCGCCGCCCCGCTTGCGGGACAGCATACAGCGGAAGTGCTGCGCGCCGAACTTGGACTGAAAAATGATGAAATCGCCACATTGATGAAAGATGGCGTGATTGCGGGAGGAAAATGACATGGCGAAATCCGAAGGGAAGGTGAATGGGGCAACCCTGATGGCTCGCGCCCTGCAACAGCAGGGCGTGCAATACATGTTCGGGATTGTAGGCTTTCCGGTCATTCCCATCGCGATCGCGGCGCAGCGGGAAGGCATCACCTATATCGGCATGCGCAATGAGCAGTCCGCAAGCTACGCGGCCCAGGCGGCGAGCTATCTGACAGGACGCCCACAGGCCTGTCTTGTGGTCTCTGGTCCGGGCGTGGTGCATGCGCTGGCCGGGCTTGCCAACGCCCAGGTGAACTGCTGGCCCATGCTGCTGATCGGCGGCGCTTCCGCCATAGAGCAGAATGGCATGGGCGCGTTTCAGGAAGAACGCCAGGTGCTGCTCGCCTCCCCGCTCTGCAAATACGCGCATCAGGTGGAGCGCCCGGAACGCATCCCTTATTATGTGGAGCAGGCGGTGCGCAGCGCCCTGTTCGGACGTCCAGGCGCCGCCTATCTGGATATGCCGGATGACGTGATCCTGGGCGAAGTGGAGGAGGCCGCTGTCAGACCCGCCGCAACCGTTGGCGAGCCGCCTCGCAGCCTGGCGCCGCAGGAGAATATTGAGGCGGCGCTCGACGCGCTGCAGAGCGCCAAACGGCCGCTGGTGATCGTGGGCAAGGGCATGGCCTGGTCGCGCGCGGAAAACGAGGTGCGCCAATTCATCGAACGCACAAGACTTCCGTTTCTCGCAACCCCGATGGGCAAAGGCGTGATGCCCGACGACCATCCGCTTTCAGTGGGCGGCGCCCGCTCTCACGCCCTGCAGGAGGCCGATCTCGTCTTCCTGCTGGGCGCGCGTTTCAACTGGATCCTGCATTTCGGCCTCCCACCCCGCTATTCCAAAGACGTGCGGGTCATTCAGCTCGATCTGAGTGCGGAGGAAATCGGAAACAACCGCCAGGCGGAAGTCGCCCTTGTCGGCGACGGCAAGGCCATTGTTGGGCAACTCAATCAGGCGCTTTCCTCGCGTCAGTGGTTCTATCCGGCGGAAACGCCGTGGCGTGAAGCGATTGCCGCGAAAATCGCCGGCAATCAGGCGGCAGTCGCGCCCATGATCGCCGACAACACTTCGCCCATGAATTATTACCGCGTTTACAGGGATATCGCCGCCCGGCTGCCGCGCAACGCCATCATCGTTGGCGAAGGCGCCAATACGATGGATATCGGCCGCACCCAGATGCCGAATTTCGAACCGCGCTCGCGGCTGGATGCGGGCAGTTATGGCACGATGGGGATCGGGCTGGGCTTTGCCGTCGCCGCCGCCGCCGTGCATCCCGGCCGGCCCGTAATCGCCGTGCAGGGGGACAGCGCCTTCGGCTTTTCCGGCATGGAGTTTGAAACCGCAGCGCGTTACGGCATGCCCATAAAGGTGATCATCCTGAATAATGGCGGCATAGGCATGGGTTCCCCGGCGCCCCGCGACGGCCAGCCGGGCATGCCCCATGCGCTTTCTCATGACGCACGCTATGAGCGGATCGCCGAAGCTTTTGGGGGCGCGGGTTTTTATGTGACAGACAGCGCGGAACTGGGACCCGCGCTCGACGCCGCAATGGCGTTCAAGGGGCCGGCCATTGTGAATATCAAGATCGCCGCCACCGCCGACCGCAAGCCGCAGCAGTTCAACTGGCACGGGTGAACCCGCCAAACGGCTGATTTGCCTGCCTTTCTCCGGAAAACGCCAGACACAGAAAGTGTTTTTTATTGGCGCGGGCAATACGCCTGTCTTATTCTCTTGTTTGTCAATACAGGCGGGGTGAGACAAAGGGAGGGACAAGCATGTCGCAGGCAGTGGTTCAGGATTACGATTCTCCTGATCTGGACTTCGAGATCGTGATCATCGGCGCGGGGTTTTCCGGCATTGGCGCAGCCATCAAGCTGCTGAAAAGCGGTTTCGGAGATTTCGTCATCCTGGAAAAGGCGGAAGGCGCAGGGGGCACCTGGCGCGACAACACTTACCCGGGCCTCGCTGTGGATGTGCCGACGCTCAGCTATTCCTTTTCGTTCGAACAGAACCCCCACTGGTCCAATCTGTATGCGCCGGGACCGGAGTTAAAAGCCTATGCGGATCATTGCGTTAACAAATATGGCGTAAGGCCGCATATGCGTTATGGAATCGAGGTCACGAAATCCGTCTATGACGAAGCGCGCAATGTCTGGGTGACGCACACCGCCAACGGCAGGACCTTCACCTCGCGCTATATCGTCAGCGCCACGGGCTTCCTGACCTTACCGAAAATGCCAGAAGTTCCGGGACTGGACAAATTCAAAGGCAAGGTCATCCACACGGCGCGCTGGGACCATTCCTATGATTTCACGGGCAAGAAAGTGGGCTGGATCGGCACCGGCGCCACTTCCATTCAGGCGATACCGGAAATCGCCGAAAAGGTGGCGCATATGGACGTGTATCAGCGCACGCCGATCTGGCTGCTGCCGAAAACGGATATGCCGATCTCGCCAGGCCTGCAGAAAGCCTTCGCCTCGATTCCCGGCCTGCAAAGAGGCGCGCGCATCCTGACGGTGATCCTGACCGATATCGTGATGATCAATCTTCTGGTGTTCAACAAATATTTCAACCGCTTCGGCAAATGGATCGAAGGCAAATGCATCGACCATATCCGCAGACAGGTGAATGACCCGGAAACCGTGGAAAAACTCATCCCGAAATATGATTTCGGATGCAAGCGGCCTAGCTTCACCAATAAATTCTATCCCGTATTCAACAAGGATAATGTCGAGCTGGTCACCGACCCGATCGTGGAATTCACTGAAAAGGGGATCCGAACCCAGGACGGCGCGGAGCGGGAGATGGATACGCTGGTCGCCGCCACCGGCTTCCAGGTGTTTGAAAAAGGCAGCGTGCCGACCTTCTCCATCATCGGCAAGGGCGGGGTCGCCATCAGCGACTGGTGGGAGGAAAACCGCTACCAGGCGTTTGAGGGCATGAGCCTGCCGGGCTATCCGAATTATTTCATGATCTTCGGCCCCTACAGCGTGTGCACGGCGTCCTTTTTCGGCATGATCGACACCCAGTCCACACATCTGGTGCGCTGTCTGAAGGCGGCCAGAAAACGCAAGGCCAATTACGTCGAGGTGAAGAAATCATCGAATGACGCGGATTTCGCAAAAGTGCAGAAACGCATGAACACGACGGTGTTCAGCGCGGGCGATTGCGGCGCCTCCCACAGTTACTATTTCGACCGGCACGGAGACAATCCGGTCATTCGGCCGGTGAGCGGTGTCGAGAGATGGTTCGTCAGCCGTTTTTTCAGCATCGACCATTACAGTTTCGACCTGCGCGGGGCATGAGCGAGCCGCGCATGCGCTGAAGCATCCTGGCGGAAGACCTTCTCCCTGGAAGGAATGAGAAACGCCTCAGTCTGAGCGCGGCGCGCGCCTATCCGACCGCGCGCAATTGCTCCGCGCGCTCCAGATCGACGGAAACCAGCTGGCTGACCCCGCGTTCCGCCATGGTGACGCCGAACAATCTGTCCATGCGCGACATGGTGACCCCGTTATGGGTGATCACGAGAAAGCGCGTCTTCGTCTGCCGGGTCATTTCCTCGAGCAGATTGCAGAACCGCTCGACATTGGCGTCGTCAAGGGGCGCATCGACTTCGTCCAGCACGCAGATGGGCGATGGATTGGTCAGAAACACCGCAAAGATCAGCGCCATGGCTGTCAGCGCCTGCTCGCCGCCCGAAAGCAGCGTCATGGACTGCAACCGCTTGCCGGGCGGGCTGGCGAGAATTTCCAGGCCCGCTTCCAGCGGATCATCTGATTCGATCATTTCCAGCCGCGCCGTACCGCCGCCGAACAGATGGGTGAACAAACGGGTGAAATGTTCGCTGACCGTGGTGAAGGCCGCCAGCAGACGCTCACGCCCCTCCCGATTCAGACTGCCGATCGCCTGACGCAGCCGGGCGATGGCGGCCTCCAGATCGCCATGTTCGCGGGTCATGCCCTCCAGACGCTCCCGCAATTCGCGCGCCTCTTCCTCGGCGCGCAGATTGACCGCGCCCATGCCGTCGCGTTCCCGCTTATGGCGGGCGAGATCGCGCTCCACGGTTTCAAAATCCGGCATCACCGCCTCCGGCTCCAGATTGGCCATAGCCAAAACCTCTCCGGGCTCGCAGTTCAGGCGTTCCAGAATCTGCGCCGCCAGATCCTCCGCCCTCGCCTGACAGGCGTTGTGGGCTTCATCCAGCCGCACCCATTCCTCGCGCGCTTCTGCAAGCCGGGTCTGCGCCTGTCTGGCGGCCTTGTCGCTGTCCGCAAGTTTGGTCTCTGCTTCCGCCAGGGCGTCGGCCGCGTGATTTCGCCTTTCGGAGGCGCTGGAAAGCTCGCCGAGCAGAGCCTCCAGACGCTGGGCAATCGCCTCGGGCTGGGCGCGCAGGTTTTCCAGTTCGTCCGTCAATTGCGCCGCACGCTGCTGTAGAATTTCCCTTTGCTGTTCGGCCGCCGCTTTACGGGACTCCCACGCTTTTTCGTCCCGCGCGATCGTCTCGAGACGCGCGGCGCGGGCCGCGCTTTCCCTCGCGAAACTGTCAAGCGCGCCACGCGCCTGGCTCAGCGCGCCGCGTCCCGCCTCAACTTCCGAACGCAGTTCCGCAGCCTGCGCCCTGGGCTGGTCTTCTGGCTCCAGCGCCGCCAGCCGCTGTTCGATTTCCTGCTGCTGGCGGCGGGCTTCATCCAGTTCGTTTTGCAGACGCAATTGCGCTTCGTTAAGCACGGAAAGCCGCGCATTACGGTTCAGAACTTCTTTTTCCGCTTTGGTCTGTGCATCCTGCGCCCTGGAATGCGCCTCTTCCTTCTGGCGCAGATAGCTTCGGCAATCGGATACGCCGCGCCTTGCGGCGGCGGCCGCGTTGGCCGCTTCTTCAAGCTGCGCCCGCAGTCCGGCGGCGTGCCTTTCGGCCTCCATTCGCCGTGATACGATCCTGTTCAGCTGGTTGCGCATCTCCAGACGTTTGGCGGACGCTGTTGGCGCATCCGCCGCGGCAGTGAAGCCGTCCCAGCGCCACAGCGCGCCGGCGCGGGTGACCAGCCGCTGCCCCGGCAGTAATTTTGCGCGAAGAAAGACGCCATCCGCTTCCTCCACGACCCCGATCTGCGAAAGACGCCGCTGCAGTGCGGGAACCCCCCTGACGAAACGGTCAAGGGGTTGCGCGCCTTCCGGCAGAGACGGCAAGGTTATGCCGGTGTGCAGCATCGCCCAATGCACCGGTGCGGCCTCATCGCTGGGATAGTCTAGATCATCCCCCAGCGCCGCCCCAAGCGCCGTTTCATAACCTGGGTCCACCTGCAACGTATCCACCAGCGGCTGCCATAAATCATCCGCATGATCGCCAAGCAGTCCGGACAGGGCTTTTTCCTCGGCGGACAGTTTGTCGGCTTCGCTCTGAGCGGTCCGGTAAACCTCCCTCGCCGCCGCTTCCGCGTTTTGCGCAGCCTCCCCGGTGGCTTCAGCCGCGTTCAACGCCTCACGCGCCGCGCCGACCGCTTCGCGGGCGTCAATGGCCTGCTGCGCAATTCTGCCGGTATGTTCCGCCTCGGGCATCTCCGCCTGCAGCTTTTCATGTTCCTGTGCAACACCGGTCAATTGCTGCGTCAGCCTTTCAAGGCGCTGCCGGTTTTGGGAAACCTCGCGGTTGATGCTTTCCCGCGCCGCCAGGAGGCTTGCAAGCTGACGCATGGCCGTATCCAGCGCCGCCTCGCTGGTTTCCAGCACCGAACGGGCTTTTTCCGCCTCGGCCCGCAAGGCGTCGCTGCGCCCCTGCCCGTCTTGCTGGGCGATTTCCAGTTCGGCGCGTTCCGCTGTCAATGTTTCCAAAGCCTGCATGGAGTCATTCAACTGCCCGGTCTCACGCGCCTGATCCTGTGTTACCTGGGCCAGATTCTGTTCCGTGCGCGCGGTTTGCTGCGTGATGCGTTCGGCTTCCGCCTGCAGGCTGTCCCTCGCCACCGAGAGACGGTGAAGCGCCGCCGCCGCCTCGGCTTCGTTCTGCCGGAGCGGGGGCACGGCTTCCGCCGCCTGCACCTGCGCCGAAGACGCCGCCGCCGCCTGCGCCGTGGCATCCTCTGTGCGCCTTTTCGCCTCCGCCAGCAGGATGGCCGCCTCCTCTATGGCGCGCAGGGTCTCGACCCACCGCAAATGGAAGATCAGCGCTTCGCCGCGCCGGATATGCTCCGACAGGTTGCGGTAGCGTGAGGCGTGCCGGGCCTGCCGTTTCAATGCCGCAAGCTGTCCGTCGATCTGCGCCATGACGTCGTTCAGGCGCGTCAGATTGGTTTCCGCCGCCCGCAGCCGCAGTTCCGCTTCATGCCTGCGCGCATGCAGGCCGCTGATTCCTGCGGCTTCTTCCAGAATGGCCCGCCGTTCCTTGGGTTTTGCGCTGATCAGCGCCCCGATTCTTCCCTGGCGGACGATCGCCGTGGAACGCGGCCCGCTGGAGGCATCGGCAAAAAAGGTCTGCACGTCCCGCGCGCGGGTATCGCGCCCGTTTATGCGGTAAATGGACCCCACCTCCCGTTCGATGCGGCGGGTTATCTCCAGTTCGTCCGACTCATTGAACTGAGCGGGCGCGGTACGCTCGCTGTTGTCCACCACCAGGGCGACCTCGGCCATGTTGCGCGCCGGACGGCCCGCGCTGCCGGAAAAGATCACGTCATCCATACCCTGACCGCGCATCAGTTTGGCGGAGCCTTCCCCCATCACCCAGCCCAGCGCCTCCACCAGATTGGATTTACCGCAACCGTTAGGGCCGACAATTCCAGTCAGGCCCGGCCTGATATGCAGTTCCGCGGCTTCTACGAAGCTTTTGAAACCGCTCAGACGAAGCCGGGTGAATTGCACTTTTTGCTCCTTGGGATGACCGGAATTCAGGCGTCAGGCAGTAGGGGTTTGAGAATTTTGTCAAATTCTTCAATCGTGCTCAGACCTGAATGGGTCTTGCCATCGATGATAAAGCTGGGGGTGGCTTTTATATCGTATTTATCCTGCCCGTCCTGACGGCTCTGCACGAGCTGTTTCATCAGCGATTCGTTGGCCAGGCAGGCGTCAAAGCGCTGCTGATTCATGCCGCCCAGTCTGGTGATGCGCGCAAGCTCCTCAATCGGGTTTTCCGAGGCGGCCCAGATATTCTGCTGTTCAAAAAAGATGCTGATGAAACCCTTTACTTTCGACTCCCCGCTGCACCGCGCCAGCATGGAAGCCCGCAAGGCAAGCCCATCCAGAGGAAATTCCCGCATGATGAGTTTGACCTTTCCGGCGTCGATATATTTTTCCTTCAGCGCCGGCAGGACATTGATGTGAAAATCGGCGCAATGGGGACAGGTCATGGAGGAAAACTCAATGATGGTGACCGGCGCGTCAGCCTCGCCAAGGACAATCTCCCCAGTATAGACGCCGGTGTTTTCCGCATCTGGCTTTGCAGCCTCATCTGCTGCAACGGCTAATGGCGCCATCATCACGCCCGTCACAAGGCTGGCCAGCAGCGCCAATCCTCTGATCCCGCCTACAAAATATCGTATTAAATCGCGCAAAATTGACCTCCCACTACTATATTTAGTGATATACGGAAATGTCCGGTCATTCAACAGGGTTTTTTCCGGGCATAGACGCCTGAGCCCAACCTGGCTAGGGCCGCCCGCAAGTCAGGGTCTTCGACCTCTGTCAGGGCGGCTTCCAGCGAGGCTTTTTCCCCCGCCGCCAGTTTGCGGGGCGGCGCCGGAGGTAACGCCCGGATGGCCACCGGCCCCTGGACGATGCGCAAGTCCGCCACCGCGCGAAAGCCACAATGCCTATTGATTCGCCCGATCAGGACTGGCTGCGAATGCTGTATTTCCAGAGCGACCTTCCCCTCGGCGCGAATCCAGAGCGTACCGCCATCTCCCTTGCCCTGGGGGAAATGCAGCCGTTCAGGCTGGCAGTAATCCGCAAGACCGCCACCTACCATCTGCGGCCAGCTTTTCAGAATTTCGCCCATGGCGAAGCCGCGTTTACCGAACGCCCGGCGGGTTATCCCCTCGGCCGCTCGAGCGAGGGGGCGCAATCCGTATCTTCGGTCCGGGATGTGATTGCGTTTTTCACCCATGGGGATTACGTCTCTCACCGTAGCCCTGCCCCTGTCCGACAACTGGCAAGTTTTGTTTAGCTAGTAGCAAAATGCGCCTTTATTATGTTTCTAGCACGAATATTATGGACTCCCCAGTTTCAGGAAGGATTTCCTATTGTCCAATGGTATGTTGTACCTGCTCAATGAGCACGTCCTGAATCATTTTGACGCGCGGCTCGTCCGCCGTTCATGGCTCAATGTGAATGCGGCTGCGGGCGGCCCGGCTTTCGCGCCAGACACCTGGGCGATGG
>DMKG01000245.1:0-1419 GCA_003454415.1 Alphaproteobacteria bacterium | reverse complement strand
GCGCCAGACACCTGGGCGATGGTGGAGTTGCCCGGCGGTCTGCTGCTCTGGATCGATCTTGGCGACAGTGGCGTTTCCCTTGGATGCCTCAGCGGCATGTATGAAGGGGAGGAAACCGCCTTCATCCTCGGCGCCGTGAAAGAAGGCGGCACGTTCGTTGACATTGGCGCGAATATCGGCTGGTTCGCCGTGCAGGCGGCCAGCAAGGTGGGCCCCAGGGGGCGGGTCATCGCCATAGAACCCCGCGCCCGCACCTGCCAGTATCTGACGCGCTCGATGGAGACCAATAAATTTCTGGACCGGGCGGAACTGCACCACTGCGCCGCCGGCGCGGAAGCCGGACGTTTCAGCATCGGCTGGAACGCAATGGCGGGAAATCCCGGCGGCACCTGGTCCCTGCCGGACGCAGGACTGGCGCAGGAATTTCGTGAAATGGGTCACGAGGTGGAAGAGGTCGAGGTCCGTACTCTGGACAGCATCATCGCAGGACGCCATGTGGACGTGATCAAGATCGACATTGAAGGGGCAGAGGGTATCGCCCTGCGCGGCGCCGAAATGACGATCGCGCAATCGCGGCCCATCATCCTGTCGGAGATCAATTTCACCCTGCTGCCAAAGATTTCCGGACTAAGCGCGGGAGATTATGTGCGCTGGATGGAAGCAAAGGGATATCGCTGCCATGCCCTCGAAGGCGGCGCGCCTGGCGCCGTTCTGCAGGCGGATCATCTTCCCACCCACAAGGTTCTGGTGAACGCCGTCTTTCTTCCCGTTTCCTGAAGACTTATGGAGCCGGGCATGCAACCGGATATGCCGCAAATCTCCCGGTTCCTGCTGGGATGGTACGACAGGAACCGCCGCAGTTTTCCCTGGCGCGCCGGCGCCGCCGATGCAGCCGATCCTTACCGCGTATGGCTGAGCGAAATCATGCTGCAGCAGACAGGAACCGCCACCGTTGCCCCTTATTTCGTCCGGTTTACAACGCGCTGGCCCGACGTGCATGCGCTGGCGGCGGCCCCGGCCGATGAGGTCCTCAGAGAATGGGCGGGGCTTGGCTATTACGCCCGGGCGCGCAATCTGCACAAATGCGCCGCCCTCGTCAGTTCACAGATGAAGGGCGAATTCCCGCGCGATCCTGACTCTCTGCGGGAGCTGCCGGGTATCGGCCCTTATACCGCTGCGGCGGTCGCGGCCATAGCGTTTGATCAGCCCGGCCCGGTTCTGGATGGCAATATTGAAAGGGTGCTGTCGCGGGTGCTGGCCCTGGCGCAACCCCTGAAGCAGAGCCGCCCGGAATTACGCCAGGCCAGCCAGGCTCTGACGGCGTGTGGCCGCGCGGGCGATACGGCGCAGGCCATGATGGATCTGGGGGCGCTGATCTGCAGACCACGCGCCCCTGATTGAGCGCCGCGCCGCGTCGGG
>DMKG01000133.1:5566-8269 GCA_003454415.1 Alphaproteobacteria bacterium | reverse complement strand
TGCGGCGGATGCTTACAGCAACTGCAAATCCAAAACCACGCTGGAAACATATATTCGCCAGTGACCCTGATGAATCTGAAGTTCGTTCAGCGTTTGCGGATAAATGTGACGAACTTCTGCTTCAGGTCGCTAGCTCCCGGATCGCCTCGGCGATCGCCACGGTGCGTTTCGCGATTTCGGCATGCAGAAGCTCCGTCATCCGCCCATCGACAGTGACCACGCCCTTACCGGCGTTTTCGGGTTTGGCGAATTCCGCGATGATCTTGCGCGCCGTTTCTATTTCGGCCGGCGTGGGGCTGAAAATCTCATTACAGGGACCGACCTGGCTGGGATGAATGAGGGTCTTGCCATCCATGCCCAGTTCCTGTCCCTGGCGGCAGATGGCGGCAAAGCCCGCTTCATCCTTGATATCGTTATAGACCCCGTCAATGACCGCCACATCGAACGCGCGCGCCGCCAGCATGCACAGCCCCAGGCTGGTGATCATGGGCAGGCGCATTGGCGTATGGGCCGAGCGCATTTCCTTGGCGATGTCATTGGTGCCCATGACGAACACAGCCAGCCGCGGCGTGGCGCTGGCGATGCTTTCCGCATGCAGTATGCCCAGCGGCGTCTCCATCATCGCCCAGAGCGAGGTGTCATGCGCCCCCTGACTTTCCAGAATGGCCTCCGCCCGGTGCAGAACCGACGGGCTGCTCACCTTGGGCACCAGAACCGCATCCGGCTTGACCGCCGCCGCCGCCAGCAGATCCGCCATGCCCCACGGGCTCTCCAGGGCGTTGATGCGGACGATCATCTCCCGTTTGCCATAACCGCCTTCGCGCAGCGCGGCGCAAACCTGTTGCCGCGCCTGTTCCTTGGCGTCCGGGGCCACGGCGTCTTCCAGATCGAGGATCAGCGCATCAGCGGGAAGGGTCCGCGCCTTGTCCATGGCACGAGCATTGGAGCCCGGCATATAGAGAACGCTGCGCCGCGGACGTGCTTTATTGGCCATGTCTTTATCCCTTTTCCATGATTTCGGTCTGGACTGTTGCGGGCGGCCGCCCATTGACCTGTGGCTTAACATATTCTCAGGCGGATTGAGAAAAAAATAGCTGCCGGAACCGGATGGAAGACGGGTGAGGACTGGCGCCGGCCGTCCCCCGATTAATACAGAAGCACACCCAATTCCGGGATTGTTCACCGCCCGTATTAAAGCTAATTAGGTCCCCATGAGCGACGAACTGAAAATAGCCCTGGCGCAGCGCAATCCCACGGTGGGGGATGTGGCGGGGAACGCCGCGCTGATCCGGGCCGCGCGGGGGGAAGCTGCGGAGCAGGGGGCGGGTATCGTGCTGTTCAGCGAACTGTTCCTGATTGGCTATCCGCCTGAGGATCTGGTGCTGAAACCGGCGCTGCAGGAGGCGGTGATCACGGCCATGCAGGCGCTTGCGGCCGAAACCGGGGATGGCGGCCCGGCGCTGCTGGTGGGCGCGCCCTGGCGCGAAAATGGTAAACTTTATAACGCCATGCTGCTATGCGATGAGGGCAGGATCGCCGCCGTCCGCTACAAGCATGATCTGCCAAATTATGGCGTTTTCGATGAAAAGCGCGTTTTCTTCACCGGTCCCATGCCCGGGCCGGTTAATTTTCGCGGCGTGCGGCTGGGGGTTCCCATCTGCGAGGATATCTGGCAGCCGGATGTGGTGGAATGCCTGCATGAGACGGGGGCGGAAATACTGCTGGTCCCCAATGGCTCCCCCTATGAGGTGGACAAGGCCGATCAGCGGATGAACCGCGCGGTGGCGCGGGTGACCGAAAGCGGCCTGCCGCTGATCTATCTCAATCAGTATGGCGGGCAGGACGAACTGGTGTTCGATGGCGGTTCTTTCGTGCTGAATGCCGACTGTTCGCTGCCGGTGCAGATGCCCCACTGGCGCGAGGGTCTCGTCCTTACCCATTGGCGGCGCGGGGAAAGCGGCTGGCGCTGCGCGGAAGGGGAACGGACAGCGCCCCTGACCGAGATGGAGAACATCTATCAGGCGATGGTGCTGGGTCTGCGCGATTATGTGAACAAGAACCGTTTTCCCGGGGTTCTTATCGGTCTTTCAGGCGGCATCGACAGCGCGCTCAGCGCCGCCGTCGCGGTGGACGCCCTGGGGGCCGCGCGGGTGCGCTGCGTGATGATGCCCTATCTCTATACCGCCCAGGAAAGCCTGGACGACGCGGCGCTCTGCGCCCGCTTGCTGGGGGTGCGGTATGACATCGTGCCGATCAAGCCCGCGATTGACGGGTTTCAGCAGATGCTGGCCCCCCTCTTTGCCGGGCGCGAGCCCGACATTACCGAGGAAAACATGCAAAGCCGCGCGCGCGGCCTGCTGCTGATGGCGATGTCCAACAAATTCGGCGAAATGGTGCTGACCACCGGCAACAAATCCGAAGTTTCGGTGGGGTATGCGACCCTATACGGGGATATGTGCGGCGGCTATAATGCGCTGAAGGACATCTACAAGATGACGGTGTTCGCCCTCAGCCACTGGCGCAACCAGCACCATCCGCAAGGCGCCCTTGGGCCTGCAGGCCGCGTCATCCCTGAAAACATCATCACCCGGCCCCCGACGGCTGAACTGCGCCCGGACCAGAAGGACGAGGACAGCCTGCCCCCTTATGGTCAACTGGACGACATTCTAGACTGTCTGGTGGAGCGGGAGATGAGCGTGGCGG
>DMKG01000133.1:0-5182 GCA_003454415.1 Alphaproteobacteria bacterium | reverse complement strand
CGCCGCCAGGCGGCGCCAGGCGTCAAGATCAGCAGGAAGAATTTCGGACGTGACCGGCGCTATCCCATCACCAACCGTTTCCGCGACGCCTGAACGCCAATGACCGTCAGGGTCCGTTTCGCCCCCAGTCCCACCGGGCGTCTGCATGTCGGCAATGCCCGGACCGCCCTGTTGAACTATCTCTTCGCGCGCAAGGAAGGCGGCGAATTCGTTCTGCGCATCGACGACACCGACCGGGAGCGCTCCACGAAGGAATATGAAGACGGCATCGTCCAGGATCTGGCCTGGCTGGGTCTCGCCCATGACGCTTTTCTGCGCCAGTCGGAGCGTTTCCACATCTATGCGCAAGCCATCGAGGAGCTGAAGGCGCGCGGCCTGCTCTATCCCTGTTACGAGACGGCGCAGGAGCTGGAACTTAAGCGCAAGGTGCAGCTTGGCCGCGGCCAGCCGCCGGTTTACGACCGGGCGGCGCTGAAATTGACGGATGCGCAGAAACAGGAATTCGCCGCACGGAACACGTCCCCCCACTGGCGCTTTCTGCTGCCCCATGAAAGCATCGCCTGGCGTGATCTGGTGCATGGAGAGGTCGCCATTCACACCCAGACCCTGTCTGACCCGGTGTTGCTGCGCGCCGATGGGCAGCCGCTCTACACCCTGCCCAGCATTTGTGATGATATCGGCCTTGGCATCAGCCATGTCATCCGGGGCGAGGACCACCTCACCAATACGGCGGTGCAGATTGCGCTTTTCAGGGCGCTGGGGGCCGAGCCTCCGCACTTCGCGCATTTCCCGCTGCTGACCGGCGCGGGGGGGGAAAACCTGTCGAAACGGTTCGGCTCCCTCAGTGTCGAGAGCCTGCGCCGCGAAGGGCTGGAGCCGATGGCGCTGAACAGCCTTCTGGCGCGTCTTGGCACCTCCGATCCGGTGGAGCCGCGCCAGCGCCTGGAAGAACTGGCGGCGGGGTTCGACCTCACCCATATCGGGCGCGCCAGCGTCAAATTCGACCCGCAGGACCTGCGCCTGATGAATGCCCGCATACTGCATGGTCTGCCCTATACCGGCGCCGAAGCCCGGCTGAAAGCGATCGGGGTAGGGGGCGGCGCCCCGTTCTGGGAGATGGCGCGCGCCAATCTGACCCTTTTTTCCGAGGCTGCGGAGTGGTGGCGCGTGGCCGCAGGACCGGTTGCGCCGGTGATCGCAGAGTCCGATGCGGACTTTGTGGCGGAGGCGGAAAGCCTGCTGCCCGCCGCAGATTTCAGTGATTCCACCTGGGGGGCCTGGACAAAGGCGGTGACCGCGCGGACCGGGCGCAAGGGGCGCGATCTGTTCCTGCCGTTACGGCTGGCGCTGACGGGACTTGACCATGGACCGGAAATGAAAAGCCTGCTAGTGTTCATCGGTCCCGAACGCGCCCATGCCAGATTGCGGGGCGAGAGGGCGTAACCAAAGGTTTAGTAAAACCATGGCGCGAATTACTATTCACTGTCCGATTTTCATTTCCGGGATTATTACCGGCTAGCTTCCGTCTGGCCGCGCCGTTCTTATTTCTCCTTTCCTTCACAAGAACTGCTAGCGGCCAGCTTCTGGACGTATGTATGTATTGATGCGCATGGGATATGGGAACGCAAATGACGCTGCGGATTTATAATTCAAGAACAAGAGAAAAGCAGGACTTTACGCCGCTCGACCCCGGCCAGGTGCGGATGTATGTGTGCGGACCGACGGTTTACGATTATGCCCATATCGGCAATGCCCGGCCTGTCGTGGTGTTCGATGTGCTGGCGCGGCTGCTGCGGCTTGAATTCGGCGCGAAGCATGTCACTTATGTCCGCAACATCACCGATGTGGATGACAAGATCAACGCCCGCGCGCGCGCGGAAGGCGTTCCCATTTCCGAAATCACGGCGCGCACCACCGCCCAGTTTCACGCCGACATGGCGGCGCTGAACGCGCTGCCGCCCGACATTGAACCCCGCGCCACCGCGCATATCGCCCAGATGATCGCGATGATCGAAACGCTTATCGCCAGGGGCCATGCCTATGCCGCGGACGGCCATGTGCTGTTTCATGTGCCGAGCATGCCGGAATATGGCCGTCTGTCCGGCCGCGACCCGAAGGAGATGCTGGCGGGCGCGCGGGTGGAAGTCGCCCCCTACAAGCGCGACGAGATGGATTTCGTGCTGTGGAAGCCTTCGGACGCCGCCACACCCGGCTGGGATAGCCCCTGGGGATATGGACGGCCCGGCTGGCATATCGAATGCTCCGCCATGAGCTTCGCCCATCTCGGGGCCTCTTTCGACATTCACGGCGGCGGCATCGATCTGATCTTTCCGCATCACGAAAACGAGGTGGCGCAAAGCACCTGCGCGAACGGCGCCGGGACTTTCGCAAGATACTGGATGCATAACGGCTATCTGATGGTGGATGGCCGGAAGATGTCGAAATCCGAGGGGAATTTCCGCACCGTTCATGAATTGCTGGCCAAGGCGCCGGGAGAAGCCCTGCGCCTGCAAATGCTGACGACCCATTACCGCCAGCCTTTCGACTGGACCCAGACGGGCACCCAGGAGGCGAAGACCGTTCTCGACGCATGGTACCGGCTGGTGGATGGGGTGAAGGCGGAGGCCGCGGATATCGCCGCTGGCGTGCGCGCGGCGCTGGAAGACGATCTCAACACGCCATTGGCGATTGCGGAAATGCACCGGCTTGCCCATGCCGCGAACCAGGGCGCGCCCGGAGCGGCGAAGGCCCTTCGCGCCAGCGGCGAAATCCTGCTTGGTCTTTTCGCCCTGACCGCGGAGCAGTGGTTTCACTGGCGGCCCCCCGGCCAGAAACTGGACGAGACGGAAATCCAGGAGCAGATCGATCTGCGGATCGCCGCGCGCAAGGCGCGCAATTTCGCCGAGGCGGACCGCATCCGTGACGCGCTGGCCTCGCGCGGCATTCAGTTGGAGGATGGGCCGGGCGGCACCACCTGGAAGGCGGTGTCATGACGGCGCGCGAACGGATCTATCTCTATGACACCACCTTGCGCGATGGCGCGCAAACCCAGGGCGTCGATTTCGGCGTGGAGGACAAGCTGCGGATCGCGGCGCTTCTGGATGAGCTTGGCCTTGATTATATCGAAGGCGGCTGGCCCGGGGCGAACCCCACCGACACGGCGTTTTTCGCCGATCCGCCGCAACTGAACGGCGCGAAATTCACCGCTTTCGGCATGACGAAACGGGCCGGGCGCAGCGCGGAAAACGATCCCGAGCTTGCGGCGGTGCTGGGAAATGCGGCGAAGGCCGTCTGTCTGGTCGGCAAGACCTGGGATTTTCATGTCGATGTGGCGCTGAAGATCGGGCGCGATGAAAATGTCGCAGCGATATCTGAATCCCTGGCGCTGGCCGTGACGCGCGGCCATGAGGCGCTGTTCGACGCCGAACATTTCTTCGATGGCTTCAAGGCCAATCCGGAATATGCGCTTGAATGCATCCGCGCCGCGCACCGGGCGGGGGCGCGCTGGGTGGTGCTGTGTGACACCAACGGGGGCAGCCTGCCCCATGAAGTCGAACGCATCGTAAGGGAGGCGGCGCAGCACGTGCCTGGCAGCCATCTGGGCGTGCATATGCATAATGATACGGAAAACGCCGTCGCCAACAGCCTCGCCGCCGTGCTGGCGGGGGCGCGCCATGTGCAGGGAACGATGAACGGTCTGGGCGAACGCTGCGGCAACGCCAATCTGATTTCGATCATTCCCTCGCTGATGCTGAAGGCGGATTTCGCGGAATGGTTCGAGACCGGAATAACTTTGGACGGGCTGAAGAAACTTACCGCCATCTCCCATGCAGTGGATGAAATCCTGAACCGGCCGCCGAACCGGCATGCCGCCTATGTGGGACAGTCGGCCTTTGCCCATAAAGGCGGGCTGCATGTTTCGGCAATGGCCAGAAACAGCCGCACCTATGAACATGTCCCGCCGGAAAGCGTCGGCAACCGGCGGCGGATTCTGGTGTCGGATCAGGCTGGAAAATCCAATCTGATCGCCGAACTGGAAAATATCGGCATTCAGGCGGACCCCAAGGACCGGCGTCTGAACCGCCTGTTGCAGATCGTGAAAGAACGCGAATTTCTGGGCTATTCCTATGACGGCGCCACCGCTTCATTCGAATTGCTGGTGCGCCGCCTGCTGGGCCAGGTGCCGGATTATTTCCGGATCGATGGCTACCGCGTGTGGGTGGAGCGGCGCCATAACGCAAAGGGCGATCTGATCACCGTGTCGGAGGCGACCGCAAAGATCGTCATCGACGGCGAAACCCTGCGATCCTATGAGGAAGGCAATGGCCCCATCAACGCGCTGGACCGCGCTCTGCGCAAGGATCTGGGGCGCTATTCCGGCTATATCGACGATCTGGAGCTGGTGGATTACAAGGTCCGCATCCTGACAGGGGGTACGGGCGCGGTGACGCGGGTGATGATCGAAAGCCGAGACGGCAAAGGCGAGCGCTGGTTCACCGTCGGCGTTTCCGAAAACATTGTCGACGCCTCGTTCGAGGCGCTGATCGACAGCATTACCTACAAGCTCTATCGCGACGGCGCAAAAGTGTGAGCGCGTCCGCGTCGACCCCCGCCATCATTCTGGTCGGCCCGCAGCTTGGCGAAAATATCGGCATGGCGGCGCGCGCCATGGCGAATTTCGGCCTTTCGGACCTGCGCCTCGTCAATCCCAGGGATGGCTGGCCGAATATCGACGCGGTGAAGGCGGCATCGGGCGCTGACTGGGTAATTAATAACGCCAAACTGTTCGCAAGCGCAGCGGACGCCATCGCCGATCTGCATTTCGTGGCCGCCACGACCGCGCGCTCGCGTGAACTGATGAAACCCGTCCTGACGGCGGAAGCCGCGGCGGACGCAATGCGCGAAACCGTCGCGCGGGGGCTGAACTGCGGCGTCCTGTTCGGACCGGAACGCGCGGGCCTGGACAATGACGCGGTCGCACTGGCGCAGGTAGTGCTGCGCATACCAGCCGATCCGCGTTTCAGCTCGCTCAATCTCGCCCAGGCGGTGCTGCTGACGGGCTATGAATGGTTCAGAACGACGCCGGACCAGGCGCCCAAAGTGCTGGATATCGGAGAGAACCGGCCCGCCAGTAACGGGGAGTTGCAGGGGCTGTTCGAACATGCGCGGATGACGCCGCGAA
>DMKG01000160.1:26668-28519 GCA_003454415.1 Alphaproteobacteria bacterium | reverse complement strand
GGTGGTTTATGCCCTTGGTGTGTTGTTGCAGGCTGGCGGGCTGGGGGTCTGACCCTTATCGGGCAGGCCCCGCAAGAAGGAGCGTGTCATGCGTCGGTTGAATTGGAAGTCTGGTGAGTTGAGCGCGCGGGCGCTGCCGGTAATTGCAGGCGGAGCGCTGTGGGGTTATCTCGCTGTCGCGGTGCTTTATGGAGCCATGTTGGCCTGATTGGTCAGGCGATTGCTAGTTTCTGGGTTTACCTTCATCCCATCCCTCCCCCCATCCCAGGGATTGAAGGTCACTCAACGCCGGAGCGGATTTTCCCTCCGGCGTTTTTTTTGCGCAATTGTGCTGGCCGCTCAGACGCCCGTTTGATAGTTTGTCCGGGTAATCCGGCTGCCGCCTGACGGCGGTCCGGTAATTTTCATTCCAACAGGGAAGATGGAGAAACTCATGGCCGCGAAAACTCTCGAAGACTGGCAGAAAATGCGTGATGGCCTCAGCTATCGCAATCAGGCGTTCATAGACGGAAAATATGTGGACGCCGCGTCTGGCAAGACCTTTGACTGCACCAGCCCGATCGATGGCCGTCTTCTGGCCAAGGTGGCGGAATGCGACAAGGAGGACGTCGACCGTGCGGTCAAGGCGGCGCGGAAAGCTTTCGAGGCCGGAAAATGGTCGGAAGCAAGCCCAGCAAAACGCAAGGCCGTGATGCTGAAGCTTGCGCAGCTGGTGCGTGAGAATTCGGACGAACTGGCGCTGCTGGAGACGCTGGACATGGGCAAGCCGGTGATGATGGCCAAAAATGTCGACATGAACGGCGTCGCCAATAATTTCCAGTGGTATGGCGAAGCCATCGACAAGATGTATGATGAAATCGCCCCCACCGACCGCAGCGGTCTCGGCCTGATCACCCGCGAACCCATGGGGGTTGTGGGCGCCGTGGTGCCATGGAATTTCCCGCTGATGATGGCCGCCTGGAAACTTGCGCCCATGCTGGCCACCGGCAACAGCGTGGTCCTGAAACCCGCCGAACAATCCCCCCTGACGGCGATCCGGCTGGCGGAACTGGCGATGGAGGCCGGCATCCCTGAAGGCGTGCTGAACGTGCTGCCGGGATTTGGCGAAACCGCCGGTCAGGCTCTGGGCATGCATATGGATGTGGACGGCATTTCCTTCACCGGCTCCACTGAAGTCGGCAAATATTTCCTGAAATATTCAGGGCTTTCCAACATGAAGGCGATTGCGCTGGAATGCGGCGGCAAGACCCCGAATATCGTCATGAAGGACGCCCCCAATCTGGAGGCGGCCGCCCGCGAAGCGGGATCGGCGATCTTCTTCAACTCCGGCCAGGTTTGTCTCGCCAGTTCGCGCCTGCTGGTCGAACAGGACATCAAGGACGAATTCCTGGAGAAGGTGAAAGAGGTCGGCCAGTTCATGCAGCCGGGCGATCCCCTTGACCCCAAGACCATGATGGGCACGATGGTCGACAACACCCAGACCAAGCGCGTGCTGGGCTATATCGAGGCCGGTCAGAAAGAGGGCGCGAAACTGGTTCTGGGCGGCAAACAGGTGCGCCAGAACACCGGCGGCGAATATATCGAGCCGACCATTTTCGACAATGTGAAGAACAGCATGAAGATCGCGCAGGAAGAAATCTTCGGCCCCGTCCTGTCCACCCTGACCTTCAAGGACGCGGAAGAAGCCATCCAGATCGCCAATGATTCGGTCTATGGCCTCTACGCCAATCTGTGGACCAATGATCTGACCAAGGCCCACAAGATGGCGCGCAAGATCCGCGCCGGGACGGTCAATATCAACAACACCAATGGCGGCGGCCTCGTGATGCCGTTTGGCGGTTACAAGCAGTC
>DMKG01000160.1:22971-26402 GCA_003454415.1 Alphaproteobacteria bacterium | reverse complement strand
CCCCCCCCCCCCCGGCCGCCGGGGGGGGGGGGGGGGGGGGCGGCCGGGGCCCCCCCCCCCCCCAGCCATTTCCCGCCACACTTGACTTTCTCCCGCCCGTAAAGCTAGGGTCGCCGCACTCACGCTTCAGGTGTTCCCTTGACCGGGAATGAAACGGGAAGCCGGTGCGCCCCCTTCTGGAATTCAGAAGGATAGCGGCAATTCCGGCACTGCCCCCGCAACGGTAAGCGAGGTGAAAGGCGGCACGACGCCACTGCGCCCGATGGGCGCGGGAAGGCGCCGCCCCGGAGGAGTTTCTCAACTCTTCCCGCCCGCAAGTCCGGAGACCGGCCTGCAGCACTGAGCTTCGGCAAAGCGGAGGGCTTGGCCGCGCAGGCTGCAGGATATCCTGCGGCCCCGTTTTCCTTCCGCATACGTCGCATAACCATATATCGCGCGGTGGGCGCGGAGGAGAAAACATGTTGTCTTGTTCCCTGTTGAAGCGGGCGCCGCTGGCGGCCGCCCTGATCTTTCTGTCTGTCCCGGCGACGGCGGCGGACGCCCCTCTGAAAATTGTCGTGACGCCAACGCGGACAGCGCAAACCGTGGATGAATCCCTGGCGTCGGTTTCCGTCGTCGACCGCAAGCAGATTGAACAGCGCCAGGCCCGCACCGTAGAAGACGCCCTGCGCGGCCTGCCGGGGCTGGATTTCAGCAATAATGGCGGACGCGGACGCGCCACCCAGGTGTTCATGCGCGGCGCGGAAGGCGATCACGTGCTGGTGCTGGTGGATGGGGTGAAAGTGGGTTCGCCCACGCTGGGCCAGACGCAGTTCGAAAACCTGCCCATCGGCCAGATCGAGCGTATCGAAGTGGTGCGCGGCCCGCGCTCCAGCCTGTACGGTTCCGAAGCCCTGGGGGGGGTGATCCAGATCTTCACCCGCAAGGGAGGCGGCCCGTTAACCCCCTCTTTCAGCGTCACCGGCGGCAGCCATGAGACCGGCGAGGCGACGGCCGGCCTGTCTGGCGGCGGCGCGAACAGCTGGTTCAATCTCAGCGCCAGCGGAACCGACACCCAGGGCATCAATGCCTGCCGCGGCGTGCCCGGCCTGGCTGGCTGTTTCGTGAATGAACCCGATGATGACGCCTATCGCAGCGTGTCCGGTTCGGCGCGCGCGGGCATGCGCTTCGATAATGGCGTCGAAATGGACGCGCATTATCTGCGGACCGAAAGCGAAAGCTTTTTCGATGGCGGCTTTGTCAACGAATCCGAAAACATGCAGCAGGTTCTGGGCGGAAGCCTTCGCGCATCGCCCCACGCCATCTGGCGCGCCACGCTACTGGGGGGCCGGTCCTGGGATGATTCCGACAATTTCAGGAACGGCGTCAAGATGAGCCGTTTCGACGGCAGGCGCGACACCCTGTCCCTGCAAAATGACTTCACCCTCGCGCCGCAGCATGTGATTTCCCTGGGCGCCGATTATCAGAAAGACCGGATCTCCAGCGACACCGCCTATCCCGTCACATCCCGCGATAATTATGGGGTGTTCGGACAATATCAGGCCGGGACCGGCAGACACAATGCGGTGTTCGGTCTGCGCCGCGACGACAATGAACAGTTCGGCGGAAAGACGACCGGCAATGCGGCCTATGGTTATGATCTCACCCCCGCTCTGCGGGTGTCCGCCAGCTATGGCACGGCCTACAAGGCGCCCACTTTCAATGAGCTGTATTTTCCCTTCTTCGGCGATCCGGATCTTGATCCCGAAACTGCCCGCACCATCGAGGCGGGGATCAGCGGCAATCATGCGCTGGGCAAATGGGCCGTCCATGTGTTCCATACGCGGCTTGAAAATCTGATCGCCTTTGACGCTGCGCGCAGGCTGGCCGCCAATGTGGACGACGCGCGCATCCGTGGGCTGGAGCTTGAGGCCGGCGCGGTTCTGGCGGGCTGGGCGGCGCAGGCCAGCCTCACGCTGCTGGATCCTGAAAACCGCTCAAACGGCGCCAATCGGGGGAATGTGCTGCCGCGCAGGGCGGAAGAATCCCTGCGGCTCGATACCGACCGGGACTTTGGCCGTTTCACCGCCGGGGCCAGCATGATCGCTGCCGGAAAGCGCTATGACGATCTGGCCAACCGGCAGAAACTCGATCCCTATGTCACCTTCGATCTGCGTGGCGGATACCGGGTGACGGATCACTGGCTGTTGCAGGGAAGGGCGGAAAATTTACTGGACCGCGACTATGAAACTGCGGCATTTTTCAACCAGCCGGGGCGCAGCCTGTTCATAACGCTCGCTTATCAGCATTGAAGTAACAAGGATACTGGAACATGCAGAATATCGGACAAACGCTGAAATCAAACCCGCTTGCGGGGCTGGCGCTTCTGGCGGGGATCATGCTGGCGACCCGCTTTCACCATTTCGGCGCCGTCACCCATCTGCCGGACGCCTCGCTTGCGGTGTTTTTTCTGACCGGCTTCTATCTGCGGCGCGCCATATACATGGTTCCGCTGATGCTTCTCGCGGGCGGCATCGATTATCTGGCGACCCAGCATATGGGCGTCAGTGATTACTGCATCAGTCCGGCCTATGGGTTTCTCATCCCCACCTACGCCGCGATGTGGTTTGGCGGACGCTGGTACGCCGGGCGTCATTCCATGGAGGCGTCCAGTCTTGCGCCGCTGGCCTTCGCCCTTCTGATCGGCGGCAGCCTTGCTTTCCTGATCTCCAATGGCGGTTTCTATCTTTTCTCCGGCCGCTATCCCGACATGAACTGGGGCGAATACATGCAGCGTGTATCCATGTATTACCTGCCTTACATGAGCGGCATGGTATTCTATGTGGCGCTGGCGGCGCTGGCGCATATTGGCGTCACCCGCATGGGCGCCGCGGCAGGCAATACCGCCCACTCATGAAGGCGCAAGCCCCGCGCACCGCAATGTATCTTGCCGCGGGGCTGGGGGAACGCATGCGCCCCCTTACCGATCACCGGCCAAAGCCCCTGGTCGCCCTGGCCGGCCGGGCGCTGATGGATTACGCGCTGGATCAGTTATGCGCGGCAGGCGTGACGCGGGTGGTGGTCAATCTGCATTATCTGGGGGGCATGATCCGCGAACATCTGCACGATTGCCGGCAGCCGGAAATCATCTTTTCCGATGAAAGCGCCGAATTGCTGGGCGCGGGAGGCGGCGTCCTCAAGGCGCTGCCGCTGCTCGGCGATGCGCCGTTCTTCGTGCATAATTGCGACAGTTTCTGGCGCGATCCCGCTGCGGAGGTTCTGCGCGCCATGACTGGCGCTTTCGATGCGGAACGCATGGATGCGCTGCTGCTGGTGGCGCCCCTGGAACGGGCTTCCGGCTTTGACGGGCCGGGGGATTATTTCATGGCGGCGAACCAGAAACTGCGCCGCAACCGGGAAAAGTCTCTGGCCGCCCCTTATGCTTTCGCCGC
>DMKG01000160.1:0-22763 GCA_003454415.1 Alphaproteobacteria bacterium | reverse complement strand
CGAGGCTGTTCGAGGGCGCGCCGCGTAGGCCTTTCTCCACGGTCGAATTATGGGACCGCGCGGAGGCGGCCGGTCGGCTGGCGGGTTTCACCCATCCCGGCAGGTGGTTTCACACCGGCACGCCAGAGGCGCTGGCCATCGCCGAAGCTGAACTGCAACACGGGCAGCGGTGACGCCGCCGCCCCCCTCTGTCTTCAATATTCCTGCGGGGATTCCGTTCGCTGACGCGCTGGCGCATGGCTGTCTTGAGCGTTTTGCGGGAGAAGACCCCCTCACGCTCAGCCGTCTGACCATCCTGCTTCCCACCCGCCGCGCCATGCGCGCCATGCGGGAGGCGTTTCTGCGCGTCTCCGGAGGGACGGCCATGCTGCTGCCGCAGTTCCGCGCCCTGGGCGATGTGGATGCGGAAGAGCTGGCCTTCGGGGGAGAAGAGAACACAGGCCTTGCAGGCGCTGACGGCCTGGACCTGCCGCCGCCCATTGCGCCATTGCGCCGGCGTTTCCTGCTGATGCGCCTGATCCGCGCCTGGGGCGACGCCACGGGACGCAGACCCTATCCCTGGGCCGCCGCCGCGCGGCTCGCAGCGGAGCTTGGCGGTTTTCTCGACCAGATTCAGACCGAGAAACCGGGCGAGCCCTTGCAGGAAGCCCCTCTGGCGGGTCTGGCGCCGGAAAGTCTCGCTGCTCATTGGCGGGAGACGCTGGAGTTTTTACAGATTCTCACCCGCAACTGGCCGCAGATTTTACGGGAGGAAGGCGTGGTGGACCCCGCCTTTCACCGCAACGAGATGCTGAGCGCCCTAGCCCGGCGCTGGCGGGAAACGCCCCCGGCATCGCCGGTCATCGCCGCGGGCTCCACAGGCAGCGTTCCCGCCACCGCCCAGCTACTGGAGGTGATCTCGTATCTGCCGGACGGCATGGTGGTGCTGCCCGGACTGGATACGGAACTGGACGAGACGAGCTGGAATCAGCTTGATCCCGGACACCCGCAATACGGCCTGGCGCTGCTGCTGAAGCGGCTGGGCCTGAAGCGCGGGCAGGTGCGGCCCTGGCCCGGCCACCCATTCACCGCAAACAGGGCGCGCGCCGCCCTGCTCAGCGAAGCGCTGCGGCCGGCGCAAAGCACGGGCGAATGGCGCGAGGCGGCCGCGCGGCTGCGGCCCAGCCTGACTTCCGCGCTGCAGGGGCTGACCCGGATCGAGGCGCCGGCCCCGCGCGAGGAAGCGATGGCCATCGCCCTCGCCATGCGGGAGGTTCTGGAAACCCCGGGAAAGACGGCTGCGCTGGTGACGCCGGATCGCGGGCTTGCGCGTCTGGTGGCGGTGGAGCTCAGGCGCTGGGGCGTGGAGGTGGACGACTCCGCAGGCGCGCCGCTGCTGCACACGCCGGTGATGAATTTCCTCCGCTCTCTGATGATTATGGCTGCCGGCGCCTTCAGTCCCATCCCATTGCTTGCGGTCTGCAAGCACAGGCTGGCGGCGGGGGGAATGCCGCCGGAAACCTGGCGGGCGCGCACCGGAGAGCTTGACCGCATGGTCCTGCGCGGCCCCCGTCCCGCGCCGGGCGTTTCCGGATTGAAGGCGGCGGCGCTGGATCAGGAAGAAGGACTGCTTTCCTTCATCGATACGCTGGAGCGTTGCGCCGCCCCCCTGGCCGCCGCCCATGAACAGCCTTCATGCCCGTTGACTGATTATCTGGAAGCGCTGCTGGAGACGGCGGAAAATTTCGCCGCAACCGATTCTGAAAGCGGAACCGAACGCCTGTGGCGCGGCGAGGCGGGAGAGGCGGCCTCCAAAGCCCTGGCGGAACTGTGCGAACACGCGCCGGTCTGCGCCGATATCGCCCCCGAAGGGATGCCGGATCTGCTGGCCGCGCTGCTGGAGGGACAGGCGGTGCGCCCGCATCATGGCCGCCATCCGAGACTTTTCATCTGGGGTCCGCTGGAAGCGCGGCTGCAACATGCCAGCCGCATGATCCTGGGTGGCCTCAATGAAGGAGTGTGGCCGGCCGAGGCGAATACCGATCCCTGGCTGAGCCGTCCCATGCGCAGCCGTTTCGGACTGCCGGCGCCCGAACGCCGGATCGGCCTGGCGGCTCATGACTTCGCGCAAGGGGCCGCCTGCGAAGAAGTGATTCTGACCCGTTCGCGCAAAACCGAGGGCGCCCCCTCCGCGCCGTCGCGCTGGTGGCTGCGCATCGAAAACCTGCTGAGGGGAATTGGCGCCGAAACCGCCACCGCCCCCGCTTTTGCGTGGACGCAATGGGCGGAAGAACTGGACAAGCCGGATTACCTGGCGCCGGAAAGCCCGCCCCGCCCCACGCCAATGCTGGCGGCGCGGCCGCGCAGACTGTCAGTCACGGAGATCACCACGCTCATCCGGGACCCATATGCGATTTACGCGCGCCACATCCTGGGACTTCGTCCGCTTGAACCCATTGACAGCGAAATCGGCGCGAGTGACCGCGGCAAGGTCATCCACCAGATACTGGAGCACTTCACGCAGGAACATCCCGAATTGCTGGCCCCGGGAGACTATGCGCGCCTGCTGCAACTGGGCGACGCCTATTTTGACGCGCTGCTGACCCGGCCGGGCGTCCGGGCGTTCTGGAAGCCGCGATTCGCCGATATCGCGGTCTGGTTTCATGACTGGGACAGACGCAACCGCCTGCAGGGGGCAAGACCCGCAAGGCTGGAGGCGAAGGGAGAGGCGGTTTTCATGGCGCCAGGCGGCGCATTCCGCCTTACGGCCCGCGCTGACCGCATCGACCGGATTGGCGGCCATCTCGCCATCTATGATTACAAGACCGGCGTCAATCCGAAGCCTGAGCACATTAAATCCGGATTCGATCCGCAACTTCCCCTGGAAGCGGCGATCGCCGAAGCCGGAGAATTCGAAGGCGTCCCGAAACTCGCCGCCATAAAGCTCGCCATTCTGCGCATTCGCGGCATCGATCCGCCCGGCAAGGAAGAAGAGGTGGATCTGAGCCTGAGCGCGGCCGCCTGGCGGGGCCTGCAACGCCTGATCGCCCATTATGATCGTCCGTCGACGCCCTATGTTTCGCGCCGCGCCCCGGCGGACCTCGGGCGGGCTGGAGCCTATGACCATCTCGCAAGGGTGAAGGAATGGTCGGTGACAGGCGGCGGGGAAGAGCCATGAGCCGGACGCAGGACGCCGATAAAGCCTCGCTCGCGCAGCAACGGGCCGCCGATCCAGACGCCTGTGTGTGGGTCAGCGCCAATGCCGGCACAGGAAAGACCCATTTGCTGATCGATCGCGTCACGCGCCTGCTGCTGCGGGGCGCGGATCCGGGGCGCATTCTGTGTTTGAGCTTCACCCGGGCGGCGGCGGCCGAAATGCAGGACAGGCTGTTCCGCCGCCTGGGCCTGTGGGCGACATTGAGCGACGATCGCCTGCGCGGGCAATTGCAGGATTTGCTGCACGGCGCCGTGGACGCCGGGGCGCTGGACGGCGCGCGCACCCTGTTCGCGCGGGCGCTGGAAACGCCGGGGGGCCTCAAAATCCGCACCATTCACGCATTCTGTGAAAGCGTGCTGCGCCGGTTTCCGATCGAGGCGCGGGTGGCGCGGCATTTCGAGGTGCTGGATGACCGTGCGGCGGCGGAATTGCGCGCCCAGGCGCGGCAGGAACTGCTGGCCTATGCCCAGACCGGCGATGATCCGCCCCTGCAAAGCGCCTTACAGGAAATGGTGCGGCGCATCGACGAACCGGCCTTTATCGAACTCAGCGATGAGATGATACATCTCAGGACGCCGGGCGGCCCGGCGCAGGATGCGCGCCAGCGCGCGCTTTACCGGTTTCTCGGCGTGGACTGGGGGGCGGAGCCCGCCACCCTGATCGCGGAATTTGCCGAAGCGCTTCCCCGGCAGGATTTACTGCGCGCCGCAAACGCCCTGCTGCAGGGAACAGACAAGGACAAAGATCGCGCCGCCGTCATTCTGGAGTTCCTTGAAGCGGCGCAGGCGCGGGCGGAGATTTCCGGCGAACTGAGCGAAGCCTACAGAAAGGTGTTTCTGAATCAGGATGATTCGCCCTCGGCTGAACGCAATCTGATCACCAAGGCGGCGCAGCGGAGCGATCCGGACGCGGCGGCGATCCTGCAGCGGGAACAGGAGCGGGTCCTCTCCCTGCAGCAGAAGCGAAGGGCGCTTCTGGTCGCGCGGTCAAGCGCCGCGGCGCAGCGCATCACACAGGCCTTGCGCGCCGCCTATCAGGAACTGAAAGACGCCCGCGCACTTCTGGATTACGATGATCTGATCACGCTGACTGTGGATCTGCTCAAAAGCCGGGGGGCGGCATGGGTGCATTACAAGCTGGACGAGGGGCTGGACCATATTCTGGTGGACGAAGCGCAGGACACCAGCCCGGAACAGTGGGAAATCATCCGCTTGCTAAGCGATGATTTTTTCTCCGGCCTTGACGCAAGGCGCGAAGCGCGGGAACAGCGCGGCGAAGGCCCGCGCACTTTGTTCGCCGTGGGGGATGAAAAACAGTCGATATTCAGTTTTCAGGGGGCCGATCCCGCCTCTTTCGCCCATATGCGGGATTATTTTTCCGGCCGCGCCAGCAATGCCGCGCTTGAATGGCGTGACATTCCCCTGCAGGCGTCCTACCGGTCGACGCCTGAAGTTCTGGGGGCGGTTGATCTTGTGTTCGCCCAGGGGGCGCCGGCGCATGTGGGGCTTGCGCAGGCGGAGGCCGCCGTCAGCCACAAGGCCCTGCGCGCAGGTCACCGGGGCCGCGTGGAAATCTGGCCGCCGGTAAAGGAAGGCGAGATCGCCCCACCCGGGCCATGGGACGAGCCGGACAGCCCGCTTGCGCATCAGAGCGCGCGGCGCCTGCTGGCGGAGCGCATAGCGGAACACATTCAGGCCCTGCTGAGGGAGGGACCGGTCCTGCCCGCAACGGGAAGTCCAGTCAGGCCCGACGATATCATGATCCTGGTGCGGACCCGCAGCGATTTCGTCGAGGAATGCATCCGGCAACTGAAATCCCGCAATATCGCCGTGGCGGGAGCCGACCGTATGCGGTTACTGGAGCAGATGGCGGTGATGGATCTCATGGCGGCCGGGCGTTTTGCCCTGCTGCCGGAAGACGATCTTACCCTTGCCACGCTGCTGCGCAGCCCCTTTATCGGCCTGAGCGAAGAGCTGTTGCTGGACCTTGCCCATAACCGGCAACGGAGCGTGCTCTGGGATGAGCTCTGCCGCCGCCGCGAGGAGAATGCGGATTTCAGGAACGCCCATGAAAGTCTGGTGGAATTGCGCAGGGGTGCAGGCGCGATGCCGCCTTATGATTTCTACGCCCTGCTGCTGGGGGCGCGGGGCGGGCGGCGCCGGCTGCTAGGCCGGCTCGGACCTGAGGCGAATGATCCCATAGATGAATTTCTCGCCATGGCGGCGCGCTATGAACGCACGCATGCCGCCACGCTGCAGGGATTTCTGCATTGGACCGGTTCCGCGGAAACCCAGATCAAGCGGGATATGGAACAACGTGCGGGGGCGGTCAGGGTCATGACCGTGCATGCGGCCAAAGGATTGCAGGCCCCCGTCGTCTATCTGCCCGATACCTGCTCCATTCCGGATGGAAAATTCGATTCAAAACTGATCCCGGTCCCGGAAGAAGACATTTACCTGTGGCCGGTGGCCAGGAAAAATGATGATCCGAAAACGGCGGAGATGCGCGCGCGCCTGGCCGTCGCGCGCAGAAATGAATATCACCGTCTGCTGTATGTGGCGATGACCCGCGCGCAGGACTGGCTTTTCGTTACCGGACATGAGGGACGGCAGAAGCGTCCCTCTGGCTGCTGGTATGATCTGATGCGCGAAGCGCTGGCGCCGGCGGCGCAGGAGATCCCGCTGCCCTGGGGCGAGACCGGCTGGCGGATAGAGGCGGACCGTATGATGGACGGGAAGCAGGAAACCGCGCCCCCCGCCGCGCGGGTGGACGCCCTGCCCGAATGGGCTAAACGCCCCGCCCCGCCGGAGCCGAGACCCCATCGGCCCCTGGCGCCTTCCCGTCTGGATACAGAGGATGAAACGTCCTTTCCGCCACGCCGGAATGCGGAAGGCCGTTTTAAGCGGGGCCGGCTGATCCATCAATTGTTGCAATATCTGCCCGGCATGGCGCCCGAGGCGCGCGCCGCGGCGGGCCGCCGCTTTCTGGCGCAACGGGGTTTTGCCCTCTCCCCAGGCGAGGTGGAGGAAATGCTGGGGCAGGCGCTGCGCGTTCTGGAGACGCCGGAATTCGCCGCGATTTTTGGCCCCGGCAGCCTGGCTGAAGTTTCCGTCGCGGGCCTGCTGCCCGCATTCGGGACGGATATGGCCATCTCCGGCCAGATCGACCGGCTGGTGGTCCGGGAGGAGGAAATCCTGATCCTTGATTACAAAACCAATTTCAACCCACCTGATTCGGCCGAGGCCACGCCGCGAATCTATGTGCGGCAGATGGCCGCCTACCGCTCGGCGTTACAGTCCATCTATCCGGACCGTCCGGTGCGCTGCGCGCTGATCTGGACGGCGGTCCCCATCCTGACGCCGCTTCCGGAGCGCTTGCTTGACCTTGCCTTTGCCTCTCCCTAAATTACGATTCACACCCCTAGTCGAGGAATTATTCATGGCCACCACCACTGTCACAGACGAAAGTTTTGAACGCGATGTATTGAACGCCGATCAACCCGTGCTGGTTGATTTCTGGGCGGAATGGTGCGGGCCTTGCCGGCAGATCGCCCCCGCTCTGGAAGCGATCTCCGACGAGATGCAGAATCTCACCGTCGCAAAACTGAATGTGGACGACAATCCTGGAATGGCCGCACGCTACGGCGTTCGCGGCATCCCCACCATGATGATCTTCCAGCATGGCCAGGTCGCGGCCACCAAGGTCGGAGCTTTGCCCAAAAGCAGGATCGAGGAGTGGATCAAGTCCACCATCTGAACATCCGGTCACGCAACGCCGGACAACGTCTTTGCGTGAAAATCCTATCTGAAGACCCCTGCCCTGGCGGCAGGGGTTACAAGGGCGCAGTCAGACTGAAGAAGAAGCGCGGGGAGTTTCCTTCATCCCCTCTTGTGGGCACGCTGGCGGTCAGCGGGTCCGCCACTTCCAGATAGCCATACAGACGGTTCTGCAGGGCGAAACGCACCCCCGCCCCCAGGGAAGCGGCGGAATCTCTTTTGCCCCGCGCATTGTCATCGATATGCCATACCGAACCAATGTCGTAAAAGGTATAGAGTTCCGTACTGGTCAGGATTTCATGGGTAAAAGGGAGCTTGAATTGCCCTTCGGCGCGGGCGGCCAGGCCATGATCGCCGGTGATATGTGATGGATCATAGGCATGCCCGAACGGAACTCCGCCATAGCCGAATTCCTCTGAAGCGAAAAGCTGCGAGAAGGAATATTGGCCGTTCACCCCTATGACGGCGCGCAGCAAATCCGTGAACTGCTGAATGCGCATGGCGTTGCCGGCGATCTTTGTGAAATCCTCGCGCCCGCCTTGCCGGGTGCGGAAAAAGCCGCCGCTGCCGGAGGCGTTCAGAATATCCAGTCCTTGCGCGATCTCCGCGCCGAACAGGTTTACGCCCCTGAAGCTGTCACTGAAATCAGCAGTGGCGCCGAGGCGCAACACCCGCAGGCGGTCCTCGGTCAAGGGTGAGGAGCGCAAATCCGTTATGGTGTTCTTGTAGGTGAGGCTGCCCAGAAAACTCACATTCTTGCGGCGCGACCGAATCCAGGGATGGCTGACGGAAGCCGAGAAGGAACGGTTCTGGCCCTCAACATCGAATGGCCGCAGACTGCCGCCAGGGTTGGACCAGCTGATGTTTCCAGACAATCCCAGCACCGTGCCTTCACTGCCCACCGGCTGGGCGTAGCCGAAGTCGAGAAACCGCAATTCATTCGTGTTTCGGGTGGTGACGAATTGCGCGCTGATGCGCTCATAATGCCCCAGCGCATTGTTCAAACCGCCCTGGAGTCGCACCTGTACAGGGCCGATGAATTCCGTGCCGCGATTGTCCAGTGTGAGGGCCGCGTCCCAGCGGTCCTCGCTCAATTGCACCACCAGATCCGTCGCACCCGGCGTGTCGAAGGAGGGAATCAGAACGGCCTTGGCGGCGATGCCCGGCAAATCGTTGATCAGCAGGACATAACGCTCCAGATCCTCGTTTTTGAGCGGCATGGAGGCGGTGATCTTTTGCAGATAGGCGTCGAGAAGCTTCCGGTTTTCGGGCACGCGCCCTTCCAGGGTGACTTTGCCGATGACGCCTTCCACCACCTGGATCTGGACGACGCCATTCTCCACGCGCTGCGCGGGCGGCGCGGCTTTCGCAAGCACATATCCTGCATTGCGGTATCGCGCGGTGATCGCCTCCGCGATCTTATAAATATCCGCCAGCGAAACTTCCCTGCCCAGATAAGGCTGATAGATATCCAGAAGGTCCGCTTCGGAAAAAACCGTATTGCCCGTCAGTTTGATGGCGCTGAGGGTGAAGCGTATCTTCGACGCTTCTTCCGGAGACAGTTTTCTTTCCCCTTCCGGCAGCAGGGGCTCAGGCGCCGCGCGCGGCTGCGGCGGGGTCTCGAAACGCTGCTGCAGGCGTCCCGGATCGACGGAGCCGGGGAGTTGCGCGGGCGGCGTTTGCGCTTGCCCGGATGCCGGCGCCGCAACCAGCAACAGACATCCGGCGATCAGGTTTATGATCTTCTTATCCATGCGAACCTATTGCGCGGCGGTTTCCGAAAAGGCCGCCTCGATTTTGGGCCGCCATTCTTCACCCCATCGCTTGAATTTGCTCATGACGATATTTTTGCGGGGATCACTGGCTGCAGCTTCCGCGGTCCAGTCCTGGAAACGCCATACTTTCTGGGCTTCGGGGGCCTTGAGGATCAGATCCGGAGTCCAGCCATAGGTCGCCTGCAACAGGGTTTTTTGATCCGCGCGATGATAGCGCGTTCCGACAAGCGCCAGAGGCAGAAACAAGTCCCGGGATCTGGCGAATTCGGTAATCGCCTTTTGCCGGTCCGACGGCTCGTTAGGCGCCAGTGTCTCCGCCAGCACATGCCAGCAATCCTGCTTGCCGCCTACCTGATTGAGCGCCGTCTCGCTGTGAAAATAATAGGGCTGCGCGCACTGTTCATAAGGCCGGAAACCGGCGCTCTTTTTTGAGGTCGAGGTGCGGAAATAGACGGCCTGCCTAATGGTATTGCCCTTTATCAGAACGAGGCCAAGTTTGGAGTTAGAGAATTTCTCGCCATTTTCGTCGAGCTTGAAATAAACCGTCCACTCGCCAGGCGGCAAGGGCAGCGTCTTGCCGCCGATTTCAACGCTTCCGGTAGCGGTCTGACCTGCCTCGATCGCAAATGCCGGCCGCAGAGTCATCCACACAATTGCCAGTATGAAAGCCGTGACAAGCCAGATGCGGCAGCCGTCACGCAACAGCCGGGAAAAAGACCAAAAGGAAACATGCCCCATGAATGGACCCCTACAAACCAATGAAAGGCTGGATGATGAAGACCCAGTCCCTGCGTCAGCAACCACAGCCTTCCGCCCGTATCTGCTCGATTTCCTCAACGAGTTTTTTCAGGCTTTCCTCGGTAATGCCGTCATTACCACCCTGGTCCCCACCGTCAAGCAGTAATACCACATCCATTTCCGCCACATTGGCCTCTGCAGCAGGTCCGGCTGGAGAGGGGGTTGTAGCCGGTTCACCGGGCGCCGTGGTGGTCGACAGCCCTTCTCCCACCTCAACGGGTTCGCCGGACTGGCCCTGAACGCTGATGGCCCCCTCTTCAACAATGGCGCTGGTCGTGCCGTCTTCTTCCACCGTCAGCGTCAGGACCGTGCCCCGGACGCCAATGGTCGCCGTGGGAGTCTTTATCTGGTAAGCCTGCTTACCCATTCGGCCTGTTACGAAACGCGCAACCCCAAGGGTGGCGTTGACCACCATCTTTGAATTCTGATCTGCATCCGGGTCATAGACGAAGGCGTCTATGGTCACCCGGGAGTTCGGCCCGACTGTAAGCTGCGTACCGTCCACGAACTGGACCTTGGAGGCGCTGTCGGCCTGCGTGAGGATGTCTTCATCAAAAAAGATATCATCCTCAACCTGGATTTTGCGAAGATCGGCGCCATATTTACCTTCGACCGAACGAACCACCGCCAGGGCGTCGCCGACGATCCTTTTTTCCGCCAGGGCGTCCGTACATAGGGCGGCGCCTGTCAACCCACACAGGCAGACATATAATAATCTGATGTTCATTCTCCTCCCCGGGGACGATTGCGGCGCGTTAGGGCAGAGATACGCCCTCTGTTAAATGAAATTTCCATTTTATACTGTGTCTGGCTCCTATTGCTTTGTCAAATCACGCCCTATTATGCCATTGATTACCCTATGAAAACGAAATTCCGGAGCCCCCATTGCCGTTTCGCGTGACGCAGCAAAGACCCCAACCTGTCCTGTTTGTCCCCAGAATCATCCTTGTTCTGCTTTTTCTGCTGATTTTCGTACATTTTTTCCGGACAATCCTGCTTCCAGAGCATGAAAATTTTATCTTTTTCATGTTCGGGATTTTGCCGGCGCGATATCATCCGGATGTCCTGCAGGCGTTTCCCGGCCGCGTCTGGTCAGCCATTCCGACCTTCCTCTCTTATTCCCTCTTGCATGCAGATTTCATGCATCTGACCATTAACAGCCTGTGGCTGCTGGCTTTTGGCTCCATGATGGCCCGGATATTGGGAGCTGGCCGTTTTCTTGTCCTGTATCTGGCTTGCGCCCTGGCGGCGGGGCTGGCGCATGTGATTGTGGATAGCAGCTCACTCATCCCCATGGTGGGGGCGTCGGGGGCGATTTCCGGGACGATGGGGGCGGGTTTTCGCGCCCTGCCCTCCATTCCCGGTTTCGCCCAAACCCCGATGGAGGAAGCCTCTGTATCAAGCCGCCCATCGCCGCTTTTATCCCTTACTGACCGCCGGTTTCTGCTGATCAGCGGCGTCTGGCTGGCAACCAATATGCTTTTCGGGCTTACCGGCATCAGGGTTGGCGAAGACGTGCTGATGATCGCATGGGACGCCCATGTCGCCGGCTTTGTCACGGGCGCCCTGCTGATCGGCATAATGACGCGCGGTTAGTGACCAAAATCACACATATTAATTAATTATAGATAATTTCTTGTTATAAATCCCAAAGTGCCTATATAATCAAATACATCCCAGACAGGCGCAGAACGGGTGCTGTTACACAAAAGGCACATTATTGGGGCGATCGCTATGAGTTTTATGGATAAATCCTCGCAGTATGTAACGGAAGAAATCAATCTCACCGGCAAGCCGTTGTGGACCCGGCTGCTTTATGCGGCGGGGGCTTGCATATTGGGCTACCTCACCTTTATTTGCCTGGTCGTAATCGGGGTCGCGCAGTTCGTATTCGTCGCGGTCACAAAGTCCAAAAATCCTGAGCTGGCCCGCTTCAGTGCGGATCTGTTGATTTATTTGCGGGAAATCCTGGCCTTTATCGGGTTCCAGAACGACAGGCCGCCCTTTCCTTTTGCGCCGTTTCCCGGATCGAAAAAGGACTGAACGACCTGCCACGACCGGCGCTTCTGGCATGAAGGCGGCGCCGGATTCTTCTTGCGGTCTTTCGCGTTCTTCCCGCCGGTAAATCGCCGGCAGTTGACTGACGCCACAAGCAGAACCAGACCGTTCGCGCCGAGGCTCTGCTAAAGCCCAACTCCATTATTTCCTTGAGGTCTCATGGCCGTTCGGCCAGATTCCAGGCTGTCTGAAAATCAGAACAGTCTGGCGGAGACGCGCCTTGGATATGTCAATGCGGGAGGGGTGAAAATGCTGTCTTCATTAATCAGATATTTCGATCTTCAATCCGGTCAGCGGTCTTTGACATTCAACCCTGTTCAGAGCGCCGGTCTGATATTCGGGGATCTGAAGAATCTTAAAGATCTCAGATTGAGCACGCCGTTGCCCCCGGGACTGACCGGCGGCCCGGAAACTTCCTCTCCGGAAGATATTTCCCCAGCCCCTTCAAAGCCCTCCAGAGGGGCTGGGGCAAAACGGCATGCCCCTGTATTTCCTCAATATCTAGCTGTATCTGCCGGCGTCATCATCGAGCCTTTCCTCAGACATTACATCGAAACCAGCGTCTGGAATGTTGATTTCGCCGCGTTCTGGGGCCGGGTCGTATTTGGCCTGATCGTCAGCATCATCATTCTGCCGGGCATCTACAAATCCTCCTTCGACCCCAAACAGCCCGTCCTCATCCAGATCGCCGCCCTGATGCCCCTTGGTATTGGCTGGCAATCCATCTTCATGTCCGCTACCCAGGCCCTGACCGGATAAGTGGCCCGGGGGCGGGCGCCCCTTACCTTGCCGGCTGGTCCCTGCAGTCCTGCGCAAGAATGGATTTGCCGCCTTTTGTCTTTGTGTTGCACAGGATTTTGCGGCAAAGTGATCTCGTATAAGAAATTATAAAACAGGGAGGGAGCCGATGAAGCTGGCAAAGCCGCGCATTCCGCCATTACCGGAAAATCAGTGGAACGACGAACAGAAGCCGCTTTACGCCGCCGCCAAAAAGGGCGCGACGGAAATCAGCAATGCGGTGGTGTTCAACGTCATGGGAACGCTGGGCAATCACTGGGAAGCGGCGAAAAAATTCAATGTCTGGGCGTTTCATGTCATGGGCAGTTCTTCCACACTCAGCCCACGGGAACGCGAAATCCTCATCCTGCGGATCGGCTGGCTGTGCCAGGCGGAATATGAATGGGGCCAGCATGTGGTGTTCGGCCGAGCGGTGGGCCTGACGGATGAGGAAATCGCCCGCATCAAACAGGGCGCGGACGCCCCGGGCTGGAGCGAACATGACGCGCTGCTGATCCGCGCTGCCGACGAACTGCACAAGGACGCCTTCATCTCCGACGCCACCTGGAACGGGCTGGCCAAACGCTACAACACCCATCAACTGATGGACGTGGTGTTCACCGTGGGCCAATACAACATGGTGTCGATGGCGCTGAATTCCTTTGGGGTGCAACTGGATGAAGGCGTCAAGGGGTTCTAGTGGAGTGGATTTGACGTTCGCATCCCGCCTGGCCGCGAATCCGTGAAGCGAATGTTAGAACCGGGCCGCTAGTGTGGCGGTTTTGAAGTTGCTGCGATGAGAGCGGCGGATTCCTTCAGCAACTTCAAATCCATTAGCCACACAAAAATATATACGCGCCAGTGTCTTTTTCGATACGAATATTCGTCCAGGACACGCGGCAAACGCAACCAACTTTCGTATCGGAATACTAGCCATGCGCCTTGCCGGCAAGAAAGCGATCGTCATCGGAGCGGGCCAAACCCCCGGCGAAACCATCGGCAATGGCCGCGCCGCCGCGATCCTGTTCGCCCGTGAAGGTGCGGAGGTCATGTGCGTCGACAAGCGCCTGTCATCCGCGCAGGACACGGTGGACATGATCACCGGGGAAGGCGGCGCCGCCTTCGCCCATGAATGCGACATCACCAGCGAAACGGCGAATGCCGAGATGGTGAAAGCGGCGCTGGCCAGAATGGGCCGCATCGACATTCTGCATAACAATGTCGGCATCGGCTTTGGGGATGCGCCCCCCCATCAGCTGACGGAAGAAGTCTATGACCAGATCATGCTGGTCAATCTGAAGGCCATGTGGCTGACCTGCAAGCAGGTGATCCCGGTCATGCGCGAACAGAAATCCGGCGCCATCATCAATATTTCTTCCGCCGCGGCCGTATCGTCGGGCGGGATCACCGCCTATGAAATTTCCAAGGCGGGGGTCAACAAGCTGACCCAGTCCATCGCCATGAACAACGCCAAACATGGCGTGCGCTGCAATGTGATCATGCCGGGACTGATGGATACGCCGATGGCGATCGAGGGCAATGTCAAGGCGCGGGGTCTGTCTCGCGAGGAGGTGCGCGCCATGCGCGACCGGCTGGTGCCGTTGCGCGGCAAAATGGGCAGCGGATGGGACGTTGCCTATGGCGCGCTCTATCTCGCCTCCGACGAAGCCAATTTCGTGACCGGCGCGGTGCTGCCCATAGACGGCGGCCATTCGGCAAAAGTTGGATGAACCATAAGATAAAGGAAAGGGAAGACCATGAAAGACGTAAAGGGAAAGGTCGCTTTCATCACCGGGGCCGCCAGCGGAATGGGCCTTGGCATGGCGCGGGCGTTCAGCGAAGCGGGTATGAAGGTCATGCTCAGCGATATTGAGGAAGGCCCGCTGCAGGCGCAGGTCGCCGATCTCAAGGCCAAGGGGCGCGATGTCGCCGGGGTCAGAGTGGATGTCACCAAAAAAGAAGATCTGGACGCGGCCGCCAAAAAAACCATCGAGACGTTCGGCAAGGCGCATGTGCTGTGCAACAACGCCGGCGTCGGCGTCGGCGGCAAGAGCGAAACCTGCGATCTGCGCAACTGGCGCTGGTGCATCGACGTCAATCTGTGGGGGGTGGTGTATGGGCTTCAGGCCTTCATGCCGCTGATCCGTTCCCACGGGGAGGAAGGCCATGTGATGAGCACGGCTTCCATGGCCGGCATGTATGGGGTGCGTAATCTTGGCCCGTATAACGCGGCGAAATACGCCGTCGTCGCCATCATGGAAACCATGATGGCGGAAAACAAGAACACCAATATCGGGGTTTCGGTGCTGTGCCCGGGCGCCGTCGCCACCAATATCGGCAGTTCCACCCGCAACCGTCAGCAGGAATATGGCGGCTCGGCCGTGCCAAGCGATCTGGACATCACCAATGACGCGCTGGCCCAGGGTCTGCACCCGGATGTGGTCGGCAAGCAGGTGCTGGAGGCGATTCTGAAAAATCAGCCTTACATCTTCACCGATCCCAAGATGCGCAAGATGGTCGACTCCCGCTTCCGCAAGATCATGTCGGGCTATGACTGGGCCGACACGTGCGACTCCCTCAGGGGCGCGCAACAGGGCAGCCTGCAGCGCAAATAGATCTTGAAACCGGCCTTACGGGAGCCATTGGCAGGAGAAAACGAAGATGAAGGATGTGAAGGGAAAAGTGGCGTTCGTGACGGGCGCCGCCAGCGGTATGGGGCTTGGCATGGCGCGCGCCTTCGCCGCTGCTGGCATGAAGGTGATGATCGGCGATATCGAGGCTGAACCTGCCCAGCGCGCGGTGGACGAGCTGAAAGGCAAGGGCCTGCAGGCCGCCTGCGTCAAGGTCGATGTCACCAGCCTTGAGGCGATGCAGGAAGCGGCCAGAAAGACCGTGGATACGTTTGGAAAGGTGCATGTGCTCTGCAACAATGCGGGCGTCGGTTGCGGCGGGCGCAGCGAAACCGCCAAGATGCGCAACTGGCATTGGGTGGTGGATGTCAATCTGTGGGGCGTGGTGCACGGGCTTCAGGCCTTTGTCCCGCTGATCCAGTCCCATGGGGAGGGCGGGCATGTGGTCAGCACCGCCTCGGTCGCGGGCATGATCAGCATTCCCGGCACTGGCCCCTATAACGCCACCAAATACGCCGTGGTCGGCATCATGGAAACAATGATGGCGGAACAGAAAGACGCCAATCTGGGAGTATCCGTGCTGTGCCCGGGGCTGGTCGCGACCAATCTCGGCACTTCGGCGCGCAACCGACAGGATCAATATGGCGGCGCAGCCAAACCCAACCCCAAGGACGCCATCGCAGGCTCGCTCGCGGACGGGCTGGACCCCGATATCGTCGGGCGTCTGGTGCTGGAGGCGATCGAGGCCAATCAGCCCTATATCTTCACCAATCCGGCGCTCGCCCATCTGATGGAAAACCGCTTCAGGAATATCGCCGCCGGTAACGCCTGGGCCGCCAGCAGCAAAGCTCTTGCGGGGGTGAAGCAGTCCGCGAAACTGCCGGGCTAAGTTAGAATGAAGCGTTTACCCCCGGCGGCGGCCGGTGCCCGCGCCGCCGTCGCTCATAATGACGGTTCCCGTGGTGTAGGCGCCGTCGCGCCGTGAGGCGAGAAGCACGTAATGACCGGCGTGATTTTCCGGTTTGGCGATAAAGCCGAGCGGGGTCGTCTTCGCGATCATGGCGTCAAGCCCGGGTGTTGCGGATAACCGCATGCCCCCCTGCCCCGCTACGCTGCTGCCAGTGAGCGGCGTCAGCGTGCCGCCCGGCGCAACCCCGTTCACACGGATATCCGGGGCCAGCTCATGGGCCAACTGCCGGATCAGTCCCAATACCGCATGTTTGGCCGCCACATAGATTGGCCCGCCGCCGCCCGTATAAAAACTGGAGGTCGAGGCTGTGAAGATCATGCAGCCTTTGCTCTTGCGCAATTCCGTCAGCGCGGCTTTGGCGCCCAGCAGATAGCCCTTGACGTTGACGCCGAGGATTTCGTCGCAGATGCCGGCGATCTTGTCCTCCGGCAGTTCCGTGAGCGGCGCCATGAAGTCCCATATCCCTGCATTGCCGACGAATATGTCCAGTCTGCCAAAGGCGGCGAGGGTGGCCGCAACCGCCTTTTCATTATCGGCGGTCAGGCGCACATCGCCGATCGTCACCGGAACGCCCGCATGGGCTTTGGTCACCGCTTCGGCCTGCGCCTCATCCCGCACCAGCACGCTGACTTTGGCGCCTTCTTCGAGATAGCGTGCGGCGACCGCCGCGCCTATCCCCGATCCGCCGCCGGTGATCAGGGCCACCTGCCCATCAAGCTGTCCCATGGGGATTCCTCTTCTATTCTTATGGCGCTTCTATCGCGATCTGCCCGTCTTCAATAATGACCCTGTAAACCGTCAGGGGGTCTGTACACGGATAGGCGGAGGGCTTGCCGCTGCGGATATTGAAACTTCCCCCGTGAAAGGGGCATTCGATCACCTCCCCTTCCTGATAACCGTCGGTCAGCATGGCGTTTCCATGCGTACACAGATTATCCGTTACAAAATATTCCTCTCCGATCCGGTAGACCGCCAGAGCGGGCAGTCCCTCCGGGTTGACACTTACCGGTCTTCCCTCTTCAACTTCGGAAACCGGACACAAGATGACTTTCATTCAACCCTTCTCAACTCGTTTCGATCAGGCAAAGCGGCGTGGCCAAAAGCAGCCGCGGCGGCGCCTGCGCACCTGCCCGGCCGCAGTGGACAAATGTCACGAACTTCAGATTCTGGTCACCAGAACAGCTTTCTCTAATATAGCCGCCCCCGAAAGATGGGAAAGGATTTTATTTCCTCATGTAAAACGTGTTGTGCCGGAAGGGCATGCCCTGTAATCATTGAGGCGAATGGTGCAGATTAAGGAATAATAAACAGGGAGAATGCATCCATGGGCGACGGAACCTTCCCGGCTTCAAGACTGCAGCGACTGCGTGAAGAACTGCCCGGCTGGCTGGTCAGAGACCAGGCAAAGGGATATTGCCGTCAGCACCGCCAGATGTTCATGGACGAGGACATCTTCGAGCTTGAGATGAAATACATCTTCGAGGGCAACTGGATCTATATCGCCCATGAAAGCCAGATCGCGAAACCGCATGACTTCCTCACCACCACCATAGGGCGTCATCCGGTTCTCCTCATCCGTCAGCCGGATGGCGGCATTGGCGGCTATCTCAATGTCTGCGCCCACCGGGGCGCCCGTGTGTGCCGGCAGAAAAATGGCAACCGGAAATTCTTCGCCTGCGGTTTCCATGGATGGACCTATGACAGCATGGGCAGGCTGGCGGATGTGCCGGATGAGGCGAAAGGAGGCTATCCCGCGAATTTCGACCGCACGAAGCTCGGGCTGAAGCCGGTGGCGCGCGTGGAGTCCTATCGCGGCTTTATATTCGCATCCCTCAATCCCGATGTGCCGCCCCTTAAGGAGTATCTGGCGGGGGCGCGCGTCTTTATCGATCTGGCGGTGGACCAGTCCCCCTCCGGCAGGCTGGAAGTTCTGCGCGGCGCCACCCATTACCGTTACCGTGGAAACTGGAAGCTTCAGGTGGAAAACGGCCTGGATGGCTATCACCTCAATGCGGTTCATGGCAATTACATCATGACCACGACACGGCGCATCGCCGGAGCCACCAACAATGACACCAAGGTCATGGACTTTTCACGGTTCGACAAGGTGAATGGCGGATATTTCGTGTTCGATCATGGCCATGCGGTGTTGTGGCTCGATTACATGAATCCGCAGGACCGGCCGAATTACGAATTCAGGGAGCATTTCCTCAAAACCCACGGACCCCAGCGCACCGGCTGGATGACGGACAAATCGCGCAACATGCTGCTGTACCCCAACGTCTTTCTGATGGATCAGACAAGCACGCAGATCAGGATCATCAAACCCATCTCGGTGAATGAGACGGAAATCACCACCTATTGCTATGCTCCGGCAGAGGAAAGCGCGCGGGCGCGGGCGGTGCGCATTCGTCAGTATGAAGATTTTTTCAACGCCAGCGGCATGGCGACACCGGACGATCTGACGGAATTCAATAACTGTCAGAGCGGTTTCGTGGCCCGTTCCATGCCATTCAACGATCTGTCGCGGGGGCTCGCCACCATCATCGAAGGGGCGGGAGAAACCGGCCAGACGCTGGGCTTTGACGCAGTCTCAACAGGCGCGGAAAAAACGGATGAAGGACTTTATTTCAACATCAACGAGGAATGGATGCGCCGGGTGCAGGACGGCCTCACACGGGAACTCGAACTGGCGTCATGACGCCATCACCTGCGCGGATGTATAAACAATAATCTTAACTGCTCATTCTGCATGGCGGTTATATTCGAGAACGGAGGTGAACATGTCCAAGGCGGCAACCAGACCCATTATCGCCATCTGCCCCGGCGATCCGGCGGGCATCGGCCCGGAAGTCACCGCCAAGGCCTGGGCGGGCGGCGAAGCGCACAAGACCAGCCGTCCGGTGGTGACCGGCAGTGTCTACGCTATGGAAAAGGGGGTGGAAATCGCAGGCGTCCGCGCCAGGGTGCGTAAAATCCAGTCGCTGGACGAGATCAGCGATTCCCCGGATATCATCGATGTGATGGATTCTGGCGCCCTCAATCCAAAAGAGCTTGAAATCGGGAAGGACTCCCTCGCGGGCGGCCTGGCCAGCGGCAAGTGGATGGATGAGGCCAATGCCCTGGCCAGAAGCGGCCAGGCCGGCGCTTCCGTATTCGCGCCGATCAGCGCGAAATCTCTCATGATGGCGAAACGGATCGATTCCGTCATTCCTGTCGAAACCGGCAAGACCTATCTGTTTTTGGTCAGCGGCCCCCTGCGCATCATGCATCTGACGGATCACATGCCGCTGCGTAAGGTTTGCGAGGTCATCAGCGAGGATCTGATGTACAAGGCGCTGCACACCTTGGACGGCACGCTGCGCAAATGGGGCATTTCACAACCGCGCATCATTGTCGCCGGGCTCAATCCTCATGCTCAGGGCACGGAGGAAACCCAGCATATGATTCCGGCCGTGCAGCGCGCCAAGGCTGACGGTCTGACTGTATCTGGACCCGACAGTCCCGATGCGGTGTTCCGCCATTGCATAGAGGGGCGCTATGACGCGGTTCTCGCCATGTATCACGATCAGGGACACATCCCGATCAAGACATGGGGTTTTTCGGGCAATTGCGCCATGATCGTGGGGATTCCCTTCCTGAACATGACGGTCGCCCATGGCACGGCCTTCGACATCGCCGGAAAGGGCGTTGCCGATCACACCATGATGCAGAGCGCCATGCACATGGCGGGGCTGCTGGCGGCCGGATCGGGATTTGACTGATGGGCGCGCAGCGGGGAAATGACCATGCAACAGCCTGAAATCGGCAAGACCGTCACCGCCGCAGGCGTCAGGACCAATTACCATGAGGCGGGGTCCGGTCCGCCCCTGTTGCTGATCCACGGTTCGGGACCGGGGGTCTCCGCCTATGCCAACTGGCGGCTGAACCTGCCGGTGCTGGGGGAATCCTTTCGCGTGCTGGCGCCGGATATGCTGGGTTTCGGCTTTACCGAATGGCCGAGGGAGCCGATCCGCGACACGTCCGCATGGGTGCGGCATCTGCTGGGCTTTCTCGACGCGCTGAAGCTGGATAAGGTTTCCATCGTCGGCAATTCCTTTGGCGGCGCTCTGACGCTCGCTTTCATGATCGCGCATCCCGACCGCGTGGAGCGCGCGGTCCTGATGGGGCCGGCGGGTCTGGAGTTTCCGATCACGCCGGCGCTTGATTTCATCTGGGGATACACCCCCTCGCTGGAGAAGATGAAGCAGACTGTGGCCTATCTCGCCAACGACCAGGCCCGGGTCACCGATGAACTGGTCCGTTCGCGCTATGAAGCCAGCCTCAGGCCCGGCGTGTTCGAGGCCTATTCGGCGCTGTTCGGCGAAACGCCCCGCCAGAAACATATCGCCATGCTGGCCAGCGATCCGGAAAAGATCCGGCAGCTTCCCCATGAAGTTCTGCTGCTCCACGGCAAGGAGGACCAGGTCATCCCCCTGGAGGTTTCCATCCGTCTGGCCGGGCTGATCCGGCGGGCCGATCTGTGCGCCCTTGCGGATTGCGGTCATTGGGTGCAGATAGAACGCTTCGCCAGTTTCAACCGTCTGGTGATGGATTTCGTCAAAGACGGGCTAGCGGTCCAGTTCTAACATTCGCATCCCGTTTTGGCAGGTCCGTTTGCGAATGTTACAACTGGACCAGTAGTGGACCGGATTCGACCTTCGCGCCCCTTCACCGGGCTGAGAAAGGAATAAAAGAGACAGATCATGACAAATGTTGATCCAGCGAATATCGAAAAGGCCGCGCTCCTGCTGCGCCGGGCGCATGACGACGCCACCCCCTGTCCGCCTATCCGCGACCTGATTTCCGAAGGCGGGGTCGACGCAGCCTATGCGGCGCAGAACCTCAACACCGAATTCTGGCTTTCAAAGGGCCGGCGCCTGGTCGGCCGCAAGGCGGGTCTCACCTCGCGCACGGTGCAGAAACAGCTGGGCGTGGATCAGCCCGATTACGGCATGCTGTTCGCGGATATGGACGTGCCGGAGGGCCAGCCCATCAGCCTGAAAAAGGTGCTGCAGCCAAGAGTGGAGGCGGAGATCGCCCTGATCATCGGGCGCGATCTGGACCAGCCGGACATCACCACCGCCGAACTGCTTTGCGCCATTGAATACGCCCTGCCCGCCATCGAGGTCGTGGCCAGCCGTATTGCAGGCTGGGACATCAGGGTATGGGACACGATCGCCGATAACGCTTCCGGCGGCGTATTCGTGCTGGGGACGGAACCGCGCAAGATCGCTGATATTGATCTGCGATATTGCGGTATGGTGATGGAATGCCGGGGCGAGCCGCTTTCGGTTGGCGCCGGTGTCGCCTGTCTCGGTAATCCGGTCAGCGCCGCCTTATGGCTGGCGCAGGTGATGGCCCGCGAGGGCAGGCCGTTCCGCGCTGGCGATGTAATCCTTACGGGCGCGCTGGGGCCCATGGCGAATGTCAGCGCCGGGGACGTCCTGGAAGCGCGCATCAACGGCTTAGGTTCCGTTCGCGCCATTTTCGAGTCGGGGGAATAGAATCATGAAAGCGCTGCATTCGGAACTCGCACTTCAGCTCGACGACGCCATGTTGAAACGACAGGCGATCCCCCAGATCACCCAGAACCAGAAATCCCTGACGCTGGAGGATGCCTACGCCATTCAGTCGATACTGGTTCACCGCCGCGAACAGCGCGGAGAGCGGCGCATCGGCATGAAAATGGGGATGACCAGCCGCGCCAAGATGCAGCAGATGGGTGTGCAGGAAATGACCTGGGGCAGGCTGTGCGACGGCATGCTGCTGGAGGAAGGCGGGGATCTCACCCTTTCTTCCTTTATCCATCCGCGGATCGAACCGGAACTCGCCTTTCTGATCGGCAAGCCTCTGTCAGGCAAGGTCACCGCGGCCCAGGCGCTGGCCGCCGTCGAAGGCGTCGCTCCCGCCATGGAGGTGGTTGACAGCCGCTACAAGGATTTCCAGTTCACCCTCACCGATGTGGTGGCGGACAATTCCTCCGCCGCCGGATTGATTGTAGGCGCCTGGAGCAGGCCGGATCAGGATCTGTCCAATCTCGGCGTGGTGCTGGAGGTGAACGGAATGGTGGTGGACACGGCCTCCACGGCAGCGGTGTTGGGGCATCCCCTTCGCGCGCTGGTGGCGGCGGCGCGCCTTGTTGGCGCGGCCGGGGAAACCCTGCATCCCGGCGACATCGTCCTGTCGGGGGGGATTACCGCGGCGCACGCGGTATCGGCAGGCGAAACCATCCGCGCCACCATGCAGAATCTGGGCTTCGCCACGGTCACCGTGAGAAACTGACGCCGGTAAGGGGTTAACACAGCCCACCCCGGCGAGAGGGCATAACCCCGGCTTAAACCCGTCCGGCCGACTATTCACCGGGCGGCGAGAGGCCTCCGCAGCACAGGGAGATCTCCCGTTAGGCGCCGGTTCAGCAGCACCCGTCCGGGCCGCAGACGCCTGCGGCGGCATCGGTGGTAAGCTGGTAATCCTCGCCCTTGGTTTCCTTGGGATGACGCAGGACGGAACGCATGCAATCGAACTGTCCGGCATCTTCCAGCGCTATCTCCACCAGCGGCGGCACGGGAATGATCTGGCCGCCATAAGGTTCGCGGTTATAGAGGCGGTAGGTTTTATCGCACACCGCAACCGGCACGCCACGCTCCAGCACATGGCCGTCGTCGTCTTCGACCTTCGCCCAGGGACCAGCGTAAATCACCGCCTGCTTGCGTTCCAGACACGGCCCCTGCTTGCCCTTAT
>DMKG01000204.1:992-3082 GCA_003454415.1 Alphaproteobacteria bacterium | reverse complement strand
CAAATCCAGAAGATGAAAAATCATCAATTAGTCCGCGCGCTAATTTCTCTTGACGAAAACTCGGGTTTATCTCACCGAGCAGACCCGGACAATTATTATTGATACTATCCCAGAGTTTTCTGACTTCCTTTTTAGCACCTTCCGTTTCGGGATCAGGATAAGCGCGGGATAATGTTGCTGCAATTAGCTCGTCAATGCGGCCTCCATCATTACAAGCATAGCAGGCCGGGAACTCGAGGCCTTTTGGTCTTTGCCGTCCTTCGAACATCGCGCGCGCCGGCATATGATCAATCGTTGTTGCGTCTTCCGTGCCACCGCAATAGATACAATAAGGGTGTTTGTAAAATTTGCGCGTGACTTTTTCGTTTAAGCCTAGCCTGGCCCATGCCCTGTCCATTCCAAATCTAGTTCAGTGTTTCCGGATAACAGGGGACGCCACCCTTTATTCATTCCATGGGCGCCCTCCCGCATTCACGCATGCACATCTTTTCCCACATTCACCGGCGTGATTTTCGCCACGAGCGCCATGATTTTTTTGTCCTGCTCCGCCATTTTCAGATCATGGGCGGCCTGCAGGCGCATCCAGAATTCCGGCGTGCTGCCGAACAGCCGCGAGAGTTTCAGACACATCACCGCTGATAGCGGTTTGCGTCCGGCCAGAATGTCATGCAGCATCTGCCGTGATATGCCCAGCGCCTTTGCCGCCGCCGTCACCGAAAGGCCCGCTTCGGGCAGAATGTCGTGTTTCAGTATTTCGCCCGGATGCACCGGAGGCAGTTTGTTCTTTTGCGTCATCGTTGGCTCCTTAATGATAATCCTCCAGATCAATCTCAATGGCGTTGCCGCCTGACCACCCGAAAGTGATGCGATAATTGGCGCTGATGCGTACAGACCATCTTTTTGGGCTGCCTTGCAGACCATGAAAACGCAGTCCCGCCAGGTTCATCTCCTCTGGCAGTTCCGCCACTTCCAGCGATTGCAGGATGCGCACGCATTTTCTGACATGAGCCGCTCCAAGGCGGCGCGTCCTGCCTGTGCGGTAGAGGTCTTCAAGTCCTTTATGCCTGAAGCTGCCGATCATCTTCTTATAGTAAATTATTTAGTTTACGTAATCAATCCTGTTGAGTGAATGAGGCCCACATTCACTTTGACCGCTTTGGTCTGAGTTCCCAACCCCCGCCAAAATACCGCTTCAAATGGCCTGTGGTCTGCGCCTATAATTATGATCACAGATTAAGGAAACGCCAGAAGGGGGACAACGCCATGTTTTTCAAAGGGGTCATTTCCGCAGACAGCCATATTGTCGAGCCGCCAAACTGCTATGTGGATTTCATCGATCCGAAATTCCGTGAGGATGCGCCCCGCGTCGTGCGCCTGCCCAATGGAACGGACAGTTACGCCATCCGGGACATGAAGAAAACCATTCCCATGGGTTTTCTCGACGGCGCCGGCATGAAGGTGGCCGAGCGCAAGAAACACGCCGAGAATATCCGGTTCGAGGATATCCGGCCCGGCGGCTATGACCCCAAGGCGCGGCTCGTCGATATGGACCTTGAAGGCACCGCCGCTGAAATCATCTATGCTTCGGTCGGCATGGTGCTGTGCACCCATCCCGATCCCGTCTACAAGGATGCGGCGATGAAGGCCTATAACCGCTGGCTGCAGGGTTTCTGCGACGCGGCGCCCAACCGCCTGTTCGGGCTGGCGCAGACCGCCATGCTGTCGGTGGACAGCGCCATAGAGGATTTCCGCCGCGCCAAGGAAATGGGATTTGTCGGCATGATGATGCCAGGCAATCCCGTGCAGGGCGAATATGACCAGCCGCAATATGACGCGCTGTGGGAATGCGCCGCCGATCTCGACCTGCCCATCTGCTTTCATATCCTGACCACGAAGGGCGACGGCGTCGATGAGGCGCTGCGCGGCAAGCGCGGTCACCCGCTGAACGGTTTCATGGGAATCATCCGCGCCGTACAGGACGTCATGGGCATGATGGTGCTGGGCGGGGTGTTCGAACGGCATCCGAAACTTAAACTGGTGACGGCGGAAGGCGACGCCGGCTGGCTGCCGCATTACATGTACCGCATGGA
>DMKG01000204.1:556-750 GCA_003454415.1 Alphaproteobacteria bacterium | reverse complement strand
CCGCATTACATGTACCGCATGGATCATGCGGCGTTCACGGCCGCCGATGACGGCGTCATCAAGGGCTTGAGCAAGCTGCCGAGCGAATATATCGCCTCCAATGTCTATATGACCTTCCAGGATGACTACACTGCGTTCCGCAATGTGGATCAGGTTAACCCCCGGCAGCTTCTGTGGGCGAATGATTATCCGCA
>DMKG01000204.1:0-276 GCA_003454415.1 Alphaproteobacteria bacterium | reverse complement strand
ACGGATTCTACCTGGCCGAATTCCCAGAAACTTCTGGCCAGGCACGCCAGCAGCCTGAAGCCGGAACTGATCCGCGCCATTCTGCGGGAAAATACGGCCAATCTGTTCAGCCTGCCGCTCGACAAGATTCCTTCCATGCAGATGGCGGCGGAATAGAAGTTTGCCGCCCGTTTTTTCGCGCGAGCGGGAATTTCACGAAGCCTGCCCCGGCGGTCTGGTCGCCGGGGTGGATGAAGCGGGGCGGGGCCCCTGGGCGGGCCCGAAGAATATTATGCG
>DMKG01000259.1:2601-11450 GCA_003454415.1 Alphaproteobacteria bacterium | reverse complement strand
CGGGTTTTGATCCCGCCATTCCCAGGTTCGAATCCTGGCGCCCCAGCCATGACACGCCGCTCGGATCCGAGTCAGAGATGACGTCCCGCCCCCGGGCATTGGAGACTGGCGTTCGGACTGGGCGGGAGCCGCCTCCTGCGTTTTCAGCGTATTCCAGGCCGGCGCATGCCCCTGCGGGGGTGAATGAAATAGGATCATCCTCGATATCGAATGCGACGGGTTTCTGTCCGTTGCGCATACCCAGAACATCGTAACGGCCCCCGCCGCGACCGGCCTTGGTTGGCGGCAGCGGGCGGCAGGCTCTACCGCCCCTTTACCTTGACATAGCTGCCCGGCGCGTCCTCGAGAACGGGCAGCTTGCCGGCGCCGGGAATGCGGGCCGGGACCTTCTTGCCGCTTCTGGCGCTGTGCCATTCATGCCAGTCCGGCCACCAGGAGCCGGGATGTTCGGTCGCGCCGCTGCGCCATTCCTCCACGTCATCGGGCAGGGCGTCATTGGTCCAGTACTGATATTTATTGGCCGAAGGGGGATTGATGACCCCTGCGATATGGCCCGAACCGGCAATGATGAAACGCTTTTCCCCTGACAGCAGTTTGGTGCTTTTATATACCGAGCGGTAGGGCGCGATATGATCTTCGATCGAGGACTGCAGATATACCGGGATGGTGATTTTGGAAAGGTCCAGCTTCTCGCCGCCCAGCACCATTGCGCCTTTCGCCAGATTGTTGTGCAGATAGCATTCCCGTAAATAGAACAGGTGCATCTCCTTCGGCATATTGGTCTGGTCCGTGTTCCAGTAAAGCAGGTCGAAGGGCGCCGGCTCCTTGCCCAGCAGGTAATTGTTGACCACAAAGGACCAGATCAGATCGTTCGAGCGCAGCATGTTGAAGGTGTTGGCCATCTCACTGGATTCCAGCAGGCCGCCAGCCGCATCCATCTTTTTTTCCAGCGCGCCGATCTGTTCTTCATCGATGAAGACCTTCAATTCGCCCGCTTCCGAAAAATCCGCCTGCGCCGCAAAGAACGTCGCGGCTTTGATGCGTTGCATCCGTTTGCCCCTGGCCGCCATATGGGCAAGCGCCGCCGTCAGCAAGGTGCCGCCGATGCAATAGCCGATGGCGTTGACCTCGCGCTCACCCGTGGCCTGCTCTACCGCGTCCAGCGCCGCATAAACGCCTTCCATCAGGTAGGATTCGAACGTCTTGCCGGCGAGTTTCGCGTCCGGGTTGGCCCAGGAGACGGTAAACACGGTATAGCCCTGCGCCACCGCCCATCTGATGAAGGATTTTTCCGCCGTCAGATCAAGGATGTAATATTTGTTGATCCATGGCGGAAAGATCAGCAGGGGCCGCTGGTATACCGTGTCGGTTGTGGGGGTATACTGAATAAGCTCGATGAGATCGTTGCGGAAAATCACCTTGCCGGGCGTAAGCGCGATATTGCGGCCGACCTCGAAGGCTTCCAGGTTGGTCATGCGGATGGCCAGCCTGCCTTGCCCGCGCTCCAGATCCTCCAGAAGGTTCTCAAGGCCCCGCATGAGATTTTCCCCATTCGACGCAAAGGTTGCGCGCAGAATCTCCGGATTGGTCAGCACGAAATTCGAAGGCGACAACGCATCTGCGAATTGCCGGGTGTAAAAGGCCGCCTTGCGCGCATTGGCGGGGTCCATGCCCTCCACGCCGGTGACGGTCTGCATCAGCCAGTTCGCGGAAAGAAGATAGGACTGCTTGATGAAATCGAAGATCACGCCTTCGCTCCATTCCTTCGCGCGGAAGCGTTTGTCGGCCGGGTCGGGTTTGACCACGGGCCGGGCTTCCTCCCCCAGCATGCGGCGCAGGGTGGTTTGCCACAGGTCCAGATAGGCGGGCCATAACTGGCGCTGGGCCTCCAGAAAATATCCGGGATTCCCGAGCATCTGGCGCGCCAGTTCCAGAAAGGCCGGAGCCGCGGCCTTGATCTGGAAGGGGTCGCCCAATTCAGGGGGCTGCGACAGTCGGTGAACTTGCTGACGCAGAAAACTCTGGATCAATTTGGCGCCGCGTTCTGTCACCGCCAGCATGTTTTTTGCAAACAGCGCCGGATCAGGGGGGCTGAATACTGGCTTTTCCTGTTCCATTAAATCCATACCCTGACTATTTTGCCGTATTGGAATGTTTCGCCATTATCGAACCATATTCTGGTGATAAATGGCTTACAAGTTCTATAAGTTTTCATGCAGGTCAAAAAATGCCGGCGAATCCTGGCCTGGTGAGGTGGATTTGAAGTTGCTGTCGGGCATAACGGCTCCGATGAGGTCAGCTTCGACTTCCGAATCCCGCCAGTAATATATATTCGCTGCCGTACTTTGAATGAAAAGTTCTTATCTGAACCGCGGTCAGCGCTTAAGAACTTTGCAATCAGGACGCCAGGGTTAGAATATGAGACAAAGGGGTAAGGGATTCGGGGCGTTGGAAAAGGTGATGTGGGAAAAAACTGGGCGTTATCCATCCGGCCCCTGGGGCTTGAACCTGGGGGCAATGGGGGTTGTTATAATGCTGGCGCTTGCGGGTTGTTCGGCGCCGGGGATGTTCGGGGGTGATGACAGCCCGCTGCCCATGCCCCCTCCGTTAGAGGCTGACGCCGACGGCGTCGTGCCGGACAATACAGGCAGGAATGAAACGGAGACCAGCAGCGCTTCCCAAATGGAAACAGAGGAAGTCAGCGCCGCGGGGGCGGAGGAATCGGAAGAAGAGGCAGCCGGTTTCGGGGAAACGGCGGAGATGCCGAACGGCTATCCTGAACTGGCGGACGTGCCCCAAGGACCGGAAGCCACCAAAAAAGCTGAAAGTTCCCCCGAAGCTCAAGGCCAGCGGGAGCAGTTGGCGCGGGAGCTTGCCTCCGATCGTGAACGGGCGAAATATTCGGACGAAGAACTGCGTGGTGGTGGTATCGCTCCTGCAGAGCCGCCCCGTCCGGAACCCCCCGCTCCACCCAAATCCCCACGCACTGAACCTGTGAAACAGGTGGAAGAACCGGCCCCGGACGGGGCCGCCGCACAGCCAGCCCCCGAAGCCAGGCCGGGTGAGGCGGTTCCGGTCCCACAGCCAACCCCCCCTGCGCCCCCTGTTCCGCAAGCTCTGTCCGCCCCAGTCCCGTCAGGCAAGCCAGCCGCAGTTCCCGCGGCGTCCACGGGGACAGTGCTCCCCACCTCCCCCGCGCCTTCGGGGCCGCGCGCCGCTGCTGGCGCCTCGGCGCAGACGCCCCGATCCTACAGTTCGACCACATTTGAACCGTCGAGAGCCGCGCCATTACCGGCGGAACTGAGCGCTGCTCTGCCCCCCGGGGTCGCCCAGCGATACCACGAAACGCTGGGCCTGCGCGCGGCCCCGCCGGCGCTTCCGGTCACTCCGGCATTGAGGGGGAGCGGCTCCTTCCCGAACGCCGCGCCTTACGCCTCAATTCCCTTCGCCTCTGGCTCGGCGCAGTTGTCCGGCGGGGACAGGCGCGCCATTCAGCAGGTGGCCGAGGCCTGGCAAAGCCGAAGGGGCGGCAGTCTCCGGGTGGTGGGGCACGCCTCCAGCAGCGCGGCGACCCGGTCCGCAACCCAGAAACTGATCGGCAATTGGCAGATTTCACAGGCGCGCGCCACGGCTGTGGCCGATGCTCTGATCCAGAACGGGGTTGACCCCGGCGTGATCGTGATAGAAGCGGTTGGCGACAGTCAGTCCGGCGCCGACACTTCCCATGGAGCAGGAGAGGCCGCTGCCCGGCGGGTAGACCTGTTCCTGGAATGAGCCTATAAGTATGCGATACTGATCTGAACCCTGCAGTACATCCTACGGGTCCAAAACGGCCGAACCAATTTCAGGTTCATAAAGTCCACCACTAGGTATATGATTCTTTTGTGGTTTAAGGATTTGAAGCTGCTGTGAGATAATGGCCGCGTCTCTGGCGGCAGCTTCAAATCCACCCACTAGCGGCAATTGCGCCAGCGAGGACAAAGATAGACGGATCCCATGGATTTTGAGTTTCATCGTATCAAACGGCTTCCGCCCTATGTCTTTGAGCAGGTCAACCGCCTGAAGGCGCAGGCGCGCGCGCAAGGTCGCGACATTATCGATTTTGGGATGGGCAATCCGGATATGCCCACGCCCCAGCACATCGTCGACAAGCTGACGGAAACCGTCCGCGATCCCCGCACCCACCGTTATTCGGCCTCGCGCGGCATTCCGGGGCTGCGCCGCGCCCAGGCTGCCTATTACGCCAGGCGCTTCGGGGTTGATCTCGATCCGGAGACGGAGGTGATCGCCACTCTCGGCTCTAAAGAGGGACTCGCCAATATGGCGATGGCGGTGACCGCGCCGGGCGATCTGATTCTGACCCCCAATCCGGCCTATCCGATCCACCCCTACGGCTTCATCATCGCCGGCGCGAATGTGCGTCATATCACCGCTTCCGCGGGCTCCTATCTGGAGAGTCTGGAGCGCGCGGTGCGTCATTCCGTGCCCGCGCCGACGGTGCTGATCGTCAATTTCCCATCCAATCCGACGGCGGAAGTTGTCGACCTCGCCTTCTATGAAGAGGTCGTCGCTTTCGCGCGCAAGCATGACATTATCGTCCTTTCCGATCTGGCCTATGCGGAAATCTATTTCGACGGGGTTCCCCCGCCGTCAATCCTGCAGGTTCCGGGCGCCAAGGACGTTGCGGTCGAGTTCACTTCTCTGAGCAAGACCTATTCGATGCCGGGCTGGCGTATCGGTTTCGCCGTGGGCAACCGCAAGCTGATCGGGGCGCTTGGACGGATCAAGTCCTATCTCGACTACGGGGCGTTCACGCCCATTCAGGTGGCGGCGACGGCGGCGCTGAATGGCCCGCAACAATGTGTTGAGGATATCCGCGCTGTCTATAAATCGCGCCGCGACGTGCTGGTGGATGTGATGGGCAGGGCAGGCTGGAAAATCCCCGCGCCTCCTGCCTCCATGTTCGCCTGGGCCCCCCTGCCCGAACCTTTCCGCGCGCTTGGATCGCTGGAGTTTTCCAAGCTGCTGCTGCAGCATGCGGATGTCGCCGTTGCGCCGGGTATCGGCTTTGGCGAATATGGCGACAGTCATGTGCGGATCGCTCTGGTCGAAAATGAGCAGCGTATCCGTCAGGCCGCCCGTAATATGAAACGCTTTCTCTCCGATGCGGAGGCGTTCGTGGCGCAAGCGGTGGCGCAAACCAGAACCGCAGCTTCTTTTTAAGATGAGGATACGCGGTTGAGCGAGGCGCTTCGGCTTGGCATTGCCGGCCTTGGAACAGTTGGGATTGGGGTGCTGTCACTGCTGGAGGAGCAGCGGGCCCTGTTGCGGCAGCGTTGCGGACGGGAACTGGTGGTCAGCGCCGTTTCGTCCCGTGACCCTCAAAAAAATCGTGGCGTCACCCTGGGGGCGGAGATCGTCTGGCATGAGGATGCGTGCGCCCTGGCGAAAGCCGCCAATGTCGATGTGGTGGTGGAGCTGATCGGCGGCAGCGACGGGATCGCGAAACAGGTTGTCGAAACCGCGCTTAATTCCCGCAAGCATGTGGTGACGGCCAACAAGGCGCTGCTGGCCATACATGGGGGCGCGCTGGCCGCGCTTGCGGAAAGCGCTGATCGCGCGCTGTGCTATGAAGCGGCGGTAGGCGGCGGAATTCCCGTGATCAAGGCGATCCGAGAAGGTCTGGCCGCCAACCGCTTTGACAACGTCTATGGCATTCTCAACGGCACCTGCAATTACATTCTGACCAGCATGGAAAAAACCGGCGTCGATTTCAATGAGGCGCTCTCTCAGGCGCAGGATCTGGGATATGCCGAAGCCGATCCGAGTTTTGATATTGATGGAATCGATACGGCGCACAAGCTTTCCCTTCTGACCAGCCTCGCTTACGGGACGCATGTCGATTATCCGTCGGTGTTTATCGAAGGCATTTCGCAGATCGGCGCGCTGGATATCCAGTTCGCGCGGGAATTTGGTTACCGCATCAAGCTGCTGGGTATGGCGCGGCGCACGGCGCATGGCGTTGAGCAAAGGGTGCATCCCTGCATGGTGCCGCTGGGAACGCCGATTGCGGAAGTCTCCGGGGTCACCAACGCCGTCGTCGCCGTGGGTAATTACGCGGGGCAAAGCGTGTTCGAAGGCCCGGGCGCGGGCGCGGGGCCAACGGCTTCTGCAGTGATCGCCGATATTATCGACATTGCGCGCAAGAAGATTCTTCCGCCTTTCGCCGCCCCTTTCAGCCGGCTGGAACGCCTGGCGCCGAGCCCGATGGAATTACGGCATGGGGCCTATTATGTGCGCCTCACCGTGGTGGATCAGCCTGGGGTTATGGCCGGCATCACCGCGATCATGGCCGAGCATGGCGTGTCCATCGACAGCATCATCCAGCGCGCCCGCGCGCCGGGCGAAGGGGTGCCTGTAGTGATTATTACCCACGAGACGGAAGAGGCGGACATGAACCGGGTTCTGGCGCAGCTCGCGGCGCTCAAACAGATGCGGGAGCCGCCGGTGCGCATTCGCATTGAAAAGCTTTGAGACAGTATTTTTTCAAGGAGGAAAAATGACGAAATCAAAACAGGCGCTGGACCGGGTGTTCAGCATGGAAATTGCGCGGGTCACTGAGGCTGCGGCGATCGCCGCGTCGCATCTGATCGGCTGCGGGGATGAAAAGGCGGCCGACCAGGCCGCGGTGGACGCGATGCGGCGTGCGCTGAACAAGCTGGAGATACAGGGCGTCATCGTGATCGGCGAGGGCGAGCGCGACGAAGCTCCCATGCTCTATATCGGGGAAAAAGTCGGCGCCGGAAGCGGCCCTGAACTGGATATCGCCCTCGACCCGCTGGAGGGTACGACCATCACGGCCAAGGCCATGCCGAATGCGCTGGCGGTGGTGGCGTTCGCCCAAAGGGGGAATCTGCTCAACGCCCCGGATGTCTATATGGACAAGCTGGCGATTGGCGGAGGATACGCCAAGGGGGTCGTCGATCTGGACAACACGCCTGCTGAAAACATCCGCAGCCTCGCCGCCGCCAAGGGCGTGCCGGTGAACGAGATCACCGCCTGTGTTCTGGACAGGCCGCGCCACGCCGACATCATCAAGAGCATCCGCAGTGTGGGCGCGCGGATTCAGCTGATCCCTGACGGGGATATTGCGGGCGTCATCTCCACGACCCAGGCGGATACCGGAATAGACATCTATATCGGAACCGGCGGCGCGCCGGAAGGCGTGCTGGCGGCGGCGGCCCTGCGCTGTATCGGCGGCCAGATGCAGGGCCGGCTGGGGTTCAGCAGCGACGAGCAGCGCGACAGGGCCAGAAAGATGGGCATCAAGGATCTCAATCACAAATTCAGCATGGAGGAGATGGCGGCCGGAGACGTGATTTTCTCGGCGACCGGGGTTACGGATGGTTCGATGCTGAAAGGCATTCACCGCGAAAAAAGCGGCGCGGTGAACACCCATACCGTGGTGATGCGCTCCGCCACCGGCACGGTGCGCTTTATCAGCGCGCGGCATACCAATGAGGCTAAATTCGCCTAGTGGAGCGAATGTGACATTTGAATCGCGCCTGCGGGGAGCCCCGTTTTCAAATGTCAAATTCACGCGCTCCAGTGGAAGCACATCTTTGCCAGTGACTCTAATGAATCTGAAGCCCGTTCAGCGCTTGCGGATGAAGGTAAAGAATTTCAGTTTCGGATTGCCGGCATGAAGCCGCCGCCTGTGCTCGGGGATGGGCGGTCGTTGAATGGCCGGGTCTGGCGGCTTCGCGCCTGCGACGACCGTATTGCCCTGGCCATCGCCCAGCGGCATGATCTGCCGGAACTGGTGGCGAGGGTGGTCGCTGCGCGCGGCGTTGGCGTGGAGGAGGCGGAGAGGTTCCTCTATCCCAGCCTGCAGAACGATCTGCCGGACCCTTCCTGTCTTGCGGATATGGATCGTGCGGCGGAACGCCTGGCCGCCGCCGTCATAGGGGCTGAAAAGATTGCCGTGTTCGGCGATTACGATGTGGATGGCGCCACTTCCACGGCGCTGATCCGGCGCTTTCTTGGCGCGATCGGCGCGCCGCTCGTCTTTTATATTCCTGACCGGATCGCCGAGGGCTATGGCCCGAATACGGCGGCCCTGCAACGCCTGGCGGCGCAGGGGGTGCGGGTGCTGATCACGGTGGATTGCGGCACTATGGCGCATGCGGCCCTTGCGGCCGGACGCGAAGCGGGTATGGACATCATCGTCGCCGATCACCATCAGCCCGAAGCGCATCTGCCGGAGGCTTTCGCGATCATCAATCCCAACCGGCTGGACGATCCGTCAGGACACGGGCAATTGGCGGCGGTGGGGGTCGTCTTTCTGCTTCTGGTGGCGCTCAACCGGTGTCTGCGCAAGGCGGGCTGGTATGCGGACAGCAAACGGAGGGAGCCCAATCTTCTGCAGTGGCTTGATCTGGTTGCGCTGGGCACGATCTGCGACGTGGCGCCTCTGACCGGGGTCAACCGGGTTCTGGTGCGGCAGGGGTTGAGGGTCATGGCGCGGCTTGGCAATCCGGGCTTGCGCGCCCTTGCGGACATTGCCTCCATCAATGGCGCGCCGGGCGCCTATCACGCGGGATTTGTGCTGGGCCCCCGCATCAATGCCGGAGGCCGGGTTGGGCGGCCGGATCTCGGCGCAAGGCTTCTTTCCAGCAACAATGCCGCCGAAATCGAGGACATCGCCCATGAGCTGGAGAAATTCAACCGGGAGCGTCAGGCGATCGAGGCCCTGGTGCTGGAGGCGGCGCTGGCGCAGGCGGAAAGGCGGAATCCCAATGAGCCGCTCATCTTCGTGGCGGGGCGGGGCTGGCATCCCGGCGTGATCG
>DMKG01000259.1:2041-2330 GCA_003454415.1 Alphaproteobacteria bacterium | reverse complement strand
TGGCATCCCGGCGTGATCGGCATCGCCGCCAGCCGGCTGAAGGAGCGTTTCAATCTTCCCGCTATCGTGATTGGAGTCGATGATGACGGGATTGGAAAAGGCTCCGGCCGTTCGATCAACGGGGTGGATCTGGGCAGCGCGGTGATCGCCGCCGGACAGGGCGGGCTGCTTGTCAATGGCGGCGGGCACAGAATGGCGGCGGGTCTTACCGTGGAGGCGGCGAAGCTGGAAGAACTGCGCGCGTTTCTCATGCTGCGGCTGGCGGGGCAGGGGGATCGCGTGGCGGGGG
>DMKG01000259.1:1606-1798 GCA_003454415.1 Alphaproteobacteria bacterium | reverse complement strand
GGCGGAGGATCTGCTGATCGACGGCCAGTTAGCCGCAGGTTCGGCAACGGTTGAGCTTATCGAAAGCCTGGAGCGGGCGGGTCCCTATGGCGCGGGGAATCCGGAACCGCGCTTTATGCTGCCTAGCGCCAGCGTGGTGAATGCAGGGCTGGCGGGAGGGCGTCATGTACGCTGCGTACTGGCGACCGGCGA
>DMKG01000259.1:1036-1268 GCA_003454415.1 Alphaproteobacteria bacterium | reverse complement strand
GAAACCCCGATGGGCAAGGCGTTGCTGGCGGGGGCGAAAGGTGGGCCGCTGCATGTGGCGGGAAAATTGCGGGCCGATAACTGGCGTGGCGCGCCGCGCCCGCAACTGCAGATCGAGGATGTGGCGCCCGCCGTATAAAACTGCCGGAAGCCCTTGCCATTTGACGCTATCGCCCATATAAACCACCCGTGCTGCGGTTAGCGGCGGCTATGTGCGCCCTTCGTCTATCGGT
>DMKG01000259.1:0-788 GCA_003454415.1 Alphaproteobacteria bacterium | reverse complement strand
CCCTTCGTCTATCGGTTAGGACGCCAGATTTTCATTCTGGAAAGAGGGGTTCGACTCCCCTAGGGCGTGCCATATTTCTGGTTTACCGGCTGATAAAGCGCCAAAGCGCGCGCCTCGAAGGCCTGCACCATGCGCGACACGGCCTCTGTGAACACGAGATCCATCAGCCTCCGGATGACTGGATTACTGAATTCGAAATCGATCACGAAATCGACTTCGCAGCTTCCATCCGCCTGAGGCAGAAAAATCCACTGATTGTGCAGATGCCGGAATGGGCCCCGTTCGTGGTCCACGCGGATCTGGCCCGCTGCGCGGTCAAGCACGACCCGGCTGGTATAGGTTCCGCGGAACGCCTTGTAGCCGATGATCAGATCTGCCAGCACCACTTCCTGGCCATTGCCCAGCCGCTCCCGTCTGGTGATGCGGGCGCCGGCGCACCAGGGCAGAAATTCGGGATAGCGCGGGATATCCGCCACCAGATCGAACATCTGATCGCAGGTGAAGGGCAACAGCCGTTTCTGTTCATGACGCGGCACAGGCTAGCGGCCTAATTGTCCAAGACGGGCCGCCTTGAGGCGCGCGAAATCCTCTCCCGCATGGTAGGAGGAGCGGGTGAGCGGACTGGCGGAGACCATCAGGAAACCCTTGGCGCTGGCGCTGGCGGCAAGCGCGGTGAATTCATCCGGCGTCACAAACCGGTCAATGGGGTGGTGTTTCGCGGTCGGCTGCAGATATTGCCCGATGGTCAGAAAATCCACATCCGCGGCGCGCAGATCGTCCATCACCTG
>DMKG01000118.1:12559-12806 GCA_003454415.1 Alphaproteobacteria bacterium | reverse complement strand
GCCGTGGAGGCGGCAACCGCGGCGGCCATCAGGAAGGCGTCCGGATTGACGCCGAGCTCCACTGCTATCGCAATGGCAAGCGGCCCGGCCATCACCATAGTGGCCATGTTGTTGAGAACATCCGACAATGACATGACGGCAATCATGAAGACGATCAGGGTGACGGCGGCGGGCAGGCCTTTCGTAAGCATCAGAACAAGGTTTGCAATCACGGTGGTGCCGCCCAACTCCTCGAATGCGGTGCCGA
>DMKG01000118.1:3380-12345 GCA_003454415.1 Alphaproteobacteria bacterium | reverse complement strand
GGTGCCGCCCAATTCCTCGAATGCGGTGCCGAGCGGCAACAGGCAGGCAAGCATGACGATGATGGGCCATTCGATCTGGTTGTAGAACTCCCGCGCAGAGACCAGCCCGGCCGCCGCATAGCCTGCAACCGCTATGGCGATGGCCGTGGCGAATGACAATAGACCCAGGCCGGTGACGATGATTGCGGCGGCGAAAAAGCCGAACGCCGTAACGATCCGCCAGAAGGTGAACGGTGTTATATTGGATTCGTTGATGGGTAATGCGCCTAACCAGTCCGCCGCGTCGACAAGCGCCGTGTGCCGTCCCGCGAGCAGCAGCACGTCGCCCGGTTCGAGAATGCGCGACCCCAGTTTTTCGCGAAAGGTCCGGCCCTGATGCGAGATTCCCAGCAGCGTCACTCCGAAACGCGAACGCAGGCGAAACGAAGACGCCGACTGCCATGCAAGCCGGGCATTGGCGCGAACCACAGCCTCCATGATCGTGGGGCTGGACGATCCGCCTGGGTTTGAAGGTTTTTTCGCCGGCGTTTCGTCCCCGGGTGAGCTGTCTTGCGGCGTATCGTCCTTGGCGTCTTTGTCCTCCTCCGCCTCTTCCGGGGCCTGCTGGAGCGCCAGCGATTTTATGAAGGAACTGATCGCGTCGCTCGAACCTTCAACGATAAGGACGTCGTCTTTCTGAATGCGCGCAAATCGCGACCGCCCCGGAAGCCGTTCCCGCTCCCGGATCAGACCCAGGATGACGACATCCGCTTTTTCGGCTTCTTCGTCAAGTTCCGCCACGATCATTCCAATGGCCGGAGAACCTTCGGAAACGATCAGCTCCGCCAGGAATTCTTCTTCACGTTCGGCCGCCACCGGCTCGGCCTGCGCTTTTGGGATAAGGCGCCATCCAATCAGGGCGACATACGCCAGCCCGGCGAGGGCCACGACCAATCCGACCGGGGCAAAATCGAACATCTGATAGGGGGCGCCGAGGGCTTTTTCGCGATAAGCGGAGGCGATGATGTTGGGCGGGGTTCCGATGAGCGTAATGAGACCGCCCAGGATTGTCGCAAAAGCAAGCGGCATCAGGGTCAGGCCGGGAGAGCGTCCCGCCTTGCGGGCTGTCTGCACATCCAGCGGCATCAGCAGCGCGAGGGCGGCCACATTGTTGATAACGGCGGAAAGCGCGCCGCCGATTCCGCCAATCACCGCGATGTGCAGTTGCACCGGCCGATTTTCCCGCGTCAGAACGTTGGCCACTAGCGCGAGGACGCCGGAATTTTCAAGAGCGCGAGAGGCAATGAGCACCAGCGCGACAATCAGCACAGCCGGATGCGAGAACCCGGCGAACGCCTTTTCCTCCGGCACCAGACCGAGGACTACCGCCAGAAAAAGACCCCCCGCGGCGACGAGGTCATAACGGAGACGTCCCCACAATAGCAGGGCGAGGACCGCGCCCATGAGAATGAAGAACTCGGTTTGCTGTAGCGTCATTTTTGATTTCCCCGCGCCCTGGGTACAAGATATTAAAACGGGCCAACATAACAGCGGCCCACCGGACCCGGCAATTACAATCAGCCGCCATTCCTTTGAATACAGCGCGCCCAAATCGTGTCCAGAGAGGGGTGATAACGCGCCGGGGGAACCGGCAGGCCGCCCGGTTTGGATCTGAAGAATCTGCGGAGACAAGCCGTTCCCCGTCAGGCGCGGCAGGGACCTGTTGGGATCGGCTGGAAGTTTCAGAAGCAGTCAGCCGGGGGCCAGGTGATCCAGGTGTGCGCCGAACAACCGTTCAGGAAGCCTGAGGTCCGGCGCAGGTCGGGAGAAGCGGTATTTCAATAATCCCATTCCCAAAAAACTCCGGCCCCGGCAGAGCCGTTTCCTCCGGCTTCGCTCTCAATCGTTATGTTGGGAGTCACTTCCACCTCGACGCTGGCCGCTCCGGAGCCTGTCGCCGTACCCTGTTCGAATTCCACGTAAACCCTGTCGCCAATATATTTGCCTGCGCCGATGCTGGTGTTGTCGGTTCCTGCGCCGTTCACGGTAATGTCGTCAAGGCCGGTGATGGAGCGCAAGGCTCCTAGGGGGTCGATTTCTGGCCCGACGGACTGTCCAGACAGGCGGCGCAGACTTTGCGCAAGCTGCACGGCCTGAAAAGGGCTGATTTTTCTGGCCTCGGTCCCGAAGAGGATGCGGGATAAAATTTCATCCTGTGGTAAGGCGGGTGTGGATTCGAGCGAAAGCTTCGGTTGCTCGACGCTTCCGCCTATCAGGATATTGGCGTTGATGTTCTCCGCCTTGGTGGTCGCCAGAACATCCAGATAGGGCGATGGTGAAAGCTTCCCCTGGAAACGCAGAATGGCGCGAGAAATCATGAACCTCTTGCCGAATTCTTCATAGCGGCCGCGTATCGAGGACAAGGCTCCCCGGATATCCGGATCAAGGGCGGTTCCCTTGACATCCAGCGTTCCCCCCAGTTCCGCATCCAGACCCCAGCCGCGCACAAAAATGCGGTTATCCGCGCTAAACCGGATGTCCAGATGGATATTCTGCATCAGATCGCTAGGCGTTTCAGTATCCTTCTTCACGATGTTCAATTTGGGAATCGACTGACTGAAACGGTCAGGCAGCTTGATGACCATTTCCTCCGGCGTCACGGTTCCGGACACCAGGAAACCTTTGTCTGCCGGCCGCAACTTCAGGTCTGCGTTCAGCTCCGCATTGATCAGGTCCTGACGCAGCAGATTCATGGAGCTGAGCTTTGCGTCCACGGACAAAGCGGGGTTTTGCAAATCGGCAAAGGAAAGGCTCCCAGATGCCTGTAGCGTACCATTTTTCCGGTCTTTTGCCGTGAGCGACGTCAAGTTGATTCGTGAACTGTCAAATGCGGCGGCTGCCGTTATATCGTTCAACTCAACGTCGTTCTGGGGATCGAACAGATACCCTTCTGTCAGCGAGGCCGAGCCTTCCAGCCTGGGCGCGGCGATTGTTCCGCCTATTCGGGCCTGGGCCTGCATGGAGCCTCTAAGCTGAGGACCAGTTTCCGGAAAAAACTGCCTGGCAATGTTGTCCAGGGCGAGGTCGGCTTGAAAATCTCCATCCAGCGCCGTCTGCTCGCTGAAGGAAAGCGTGAAGGGATGGATTTGAAACAGACCGGGCAATGAAAGACGCGCGCGCATGGCGTTTACGCCCTTGCCAGCGGCGCTCAGGCTGACATCCAGTTTCTCTGACGCATAGGCGGCCTCTGCTGTAACAGCCATATCCGGCATGTATTCCACAGCCGGTGATAACTGCATACGGGAGTGAAAAACCGGCCATGCGAACGACCCTGTCAATTGCGCCTCGCCTGAAATTGAGTGGACAGGAGAATCCGGAAACGGAAGGACGGGAACTTTTGCGGGATCAACCCCTGAAAGAGAGGCGTTCAGGTCCAGATCGCCAGGGGCGATATCCCCCGTTATCCTGATTCCGCCCGCGCCCATCACAAGCTGGAGATCCTGGACATGCGCGGTCAGGGCGGCGGGGTCAAGGCGGCGGATATCGCCGGATATCGAGAAAGGATTCTGGCTGGCGCCGTCGCCGGAAAAGTCAAGATCGAAACCCTTGGCCGCCGGAGAAAGATTGACGACGACGGCATTCAGAACAGTGGCTCCATAAGACAGATCCACTGCTTTTACATTGACCTTTGCGGATGTGATTTCTGACAGATCTGCGATGGATGCGGTAATGCTGGCGCTTTCGATTTCAGCTTCTTGATAGGTGATCTTCTGCAGGTCGACCGAGAGGTCAAGCTTCTGCCTGTTCGACGCGCCAGCGGAAAAACGGGCCTGCGCTTTTCCCCTGCCGGTTGCCGGAATTTCCCCCGTAAAGCTTTCGATAACCGAGAAATCGTTCAATACGGCGTCAATAACGCCGCTTATCGAGCCGGACGCCGCATCCAGCGCCAGATGTCCCGACAGCTGCGTTTCCCCCAGCGACCCTTTCATATCCAGGAGTTCAATCCTGCCGCCGTCATATCGCAAAAGACTTTGCACCCGGGCGTCTTGTCCGTTCAACGCAGATAAGGCTTCGAGTTTCCCCTGCAGATCGGTCAGGCTTCCCTGCAGGTCCGCCGAAATATCAATGGAGTTGGAAAACCCTTCATAAATGCGTTGCTTCGGATCTTTAATGCGTAGATTGACTTTGGTCTGAAACCGCTCCCTCTGCAGATCCAGATTGCCGGAAGCGTCCAGCGCCACCCACCTATCGCCGGCCTGGAGTTTCCCGAATTCCAGCACCCCAGTTCTCGGATCAAGCGTGAAGGCGTAAGCAAGATTTTCAGGAAAATATTCCGCCTGCGGATGCTGGAGGTCGTTGAGGGTAACGGCTCCTTCCATCAGGAGGATGGATTGCTTCCGCCGGATAGAATGCTTGAACGTCAGATGCGATTGAAAATCCGATCCTGCGAGTTCCTCTGAGACGCGAAACCGCCTGATATCCGCGCGGAAGACCAAACTGTTGAAATACAGATCCTCCGGCATGGAAACGGGAAACAGGGAAGGCGTTTCCTGCTCCTGCTCCTGCTCCGGTTCTTCCGGCATTTTTAAAAGCGATAGCTGATCCGCATGCAAGGTCAGACGGGCCGATTTCAACGCCAGGGGCAGGATGCTGATCGAAACCTTTATATTATCCGCTTCCAGAAAGGGTTCGGCGTTTTCATCGATGCGGATTCTATGGGCGCCAATTCCGGTGAGACCCGAAAAATGGAACGTATCGATATGAACCTCATAATCCGTCCCATCGAGCGCATCGCGGATGGCCGTTTCAATCCAGCGCGTCCCCCTCTCGCTGTTTAGCCAGACCGCAAACACCTGTAATCCGGCAAGGATAACAACTGTGGACATCAGCAAAACAGACAGAATCGCGGTGAAAAACCGTAACGGCCAGCGCAGGGGTTTCTTGAAAAACGTTCTCACCTAGAAGGCCTGTCCGATGCTGATATAAAACTGAAAACTCTGGTCCAGCCCGTTACGTTTATTGACCGGAACGGCGACATCAAAACGAATGGGCGCAAAATAGGTGTAATACCGAATCCCTGCGCCTGCCCCGACAAACAATCCGCCCTTGAAATCGGGCATCGCACTGTTGAAGACGTTGCCCGCATCGACGAAAGTCACCGCGCCTAAACTGTCTGTGATCCTGAACCGGATTTCTGCTGTCGTCTCCAAGATGGACCGTCCGCCAGCCGGATCGCCATTGTCAAAGGGGCCCGCCTCCTGATATCCGAATCCGCGCACGGAATTGCCGCCGCCGGCGTAAAATCTTTTGGTGGCCGGAATATCCTGCGTGCTGCTCCCCAGGATGCCGCCAACACTGCCGCGAAGGGCCAGCACTGGCGCGGTTTTGCCGCCCCCCAAACCGAAATAGGTGCTGGCGGTAAGGCGTGATTTGAAAAATGGGGGGGCCTCGCCAAACGCATCTATGAAAGGTTCTGCGCTTGCACGCGCAAACATGCCCTTGCGGGCGTCGAGAATATTGTCCCTGTTATCAAAGCTCAGGCTTCCCGGTATTGAAATCAATCCAAAGGTATCCGATGAATCCTTATCGTTCTTGTCCGTGATTTCTGTTATCTCCGTGGCGATTCCGGCGCTGCCGGACCAGTTGCTTGAAAATTGCCGTTTCAGTCCCGCCGAGCTGTTGAGGCTGAACTCCTCAAACGCGTCCGAGTCCGTGCGCCCGATGGAGCTTGCGAGAGAGAGACTTTGACTGTCGGCCAAAAAGTAGGGTTTTGTGTAATCAACCCCCAGAGTCTGAACAAGCGCGCTGGCCTTCAAATCGGTGGTTAGCTTTTCTCCTGATCCTGAAAAATTACGATGTGACCAGCTTGCGGAAACCCCTGGCCCTTCATCGGAGTAGTAGCTTGCGCCCAGGCGGACTGAAACCGGCGCTCTTTCCTTCAGAATGAAAATGACATCGGCCTGCTGATCATTCTCAACGGTTTCCGGCAATTTTTCTTCAACAGTGCTCAGCAATCCCGTCTCCAGCAGCGCCGTTTTGGTGCTCTCCAGCTTTTCCGGCCTCCAGCACTCCCCTTTTTGGTATTTGATGAAGCGCCGCAAATGGGACCGGTCTGTGTCTTCCGCGCCCTCAAAAACGGTTTCGCCAAAGCTGACGGAAGGTCCCGCATGTATGATAAAAGTCACGTCTCCTGATTTATTGACATGATCCAGTCTGACTTCATGACGGATGGTGAGCGTGTAATAACAGCCTGATTTCAGGATCTGGTTTTTGATTCTGTTCTGGGAGGCCAGAACCGTCTCCGCCAGAAGCGGTTCCCCCTTCTCCAGCCCATGTTCCGGTTTTTCCTTGCTGCCCGTTATCTGGATAGCGCCAATGGTATATGGGCCGTTCAGCGCGATCTCGAGGATCATCCTCCCTTCCTGCTCGCGCGTGTCTATCTGCGCCGCGTAGTAACTCCTGGCCTCAAGCGCGTTTTGCGCATCGTTTCTAAGGGCAAGTGGTGAAAAACTCTCGGAATTGAGATGTTTTTCCACGACGGCGCTCCTCAGATAACCTGCGATGTCAGGATGGGCTTCCAGCCCCTTTATTTCTATTTCCGTCCGGGCAGAAGCCTGTCCGGCCGCCTGAAAAAGCAGTGAAGCAGCGAAACAGATAAAAAATACGATACATTTCTTCATTCGGCGGATTCTTTAGGGAGCCCTTCTTCAGGTATGTGTTATTCCCGGTCCTCCCTCAACATAGGATCATTTTCGCCCCCTGCAATTTTCCGGGCTTTCTATTCAGGCCGAATGTTTTCCATTTATCCCCTGGGGCGCTGGATGACGTGTATCAGCCAGAACCGGAGAAGGGTGAAAATCCCGCGCCAGACCAGATGAAACAGGATACAGGATATGGACGCGATTGTCCGTTTATAGATGGCGCGAGCAGCGCCGCAGTTCCCGGGTGATGAAGAAGGCGATTTTCTTCAGTTGGGCGCGCTAGGTCTTTCTTTTCTTTTTTCCGCCATGTTTGGGTTTGCGGTTTTTGGGGCCGCCGGCCGCCGGACCGGGAAGTTTGCGTCTGGGCGTATTCCTGGCGGGCCTGTCAGGCTTTACAGGCGGCTGATCCGCCAGCTCGAAGCGCAGCCCGCCGGTGATGGGGGCCGCCTCCACCAGACGCACACGCACCGCATCCCCGAGCCGGAAGGTTGTCCCGGTACGGTCCCCCACCAGCGCATGGCGCGCCTCCACATGATTGAAATATTCCGTCCCGAGATGCCGGATGGGAATCAGCCCGTCGGCGCCGCTTTCCGAAAGGCGCACAAACAGGCCAAAACGGGTGACGCCGGAAACCGTTCCGTCAAATTCCGCACCGACCCGGTCCGCGAGCCAGGCCGCCAGATACCGGTCGGAGCTGGCGCGCTCGGCCGCCATGGCGCGGCGTTCATGCTTGGAAATCTCCTCGCCGATGGAAACGAATTCCGCATGGCCCTGGGAACCTGGCAGGCCGCCCACGCCCAGTTTGCAGGCGCTAATCAGCGCCCGATGCGTCAGGACATCCGCATAGCGCCGGATGGGCGAGGTGAAATGCGCATAGCGCGGCAGCGCAAGGCCGAAATGTCCCACATTCTGCGGGCTGTATTCCGCCTGGCTCTGGGCGCGCAGGATCACTTCATTGATGACCGGCGCGTGCGGCGTATCCTTCGCCTTTTCAAGAATCTGGTTCAAGACGCGCGGCTTTAATACCTGCCCTCGCGCGAGTTTGTAACCAAGGGATTGCAGAAAATCACGCAAAGCTTCCAGCTTCGCCAAAGCCGGTTCCGCATGGATGCGGTACATGCAGGGGGCGGCCTTCTGCTCCAGGGTTTCCGCGGCGCAGACATTGGCGGCGATCATGAATTCCTCGATCAGCCGGTGCGCGTTCAGCCGCTCCGCCACGCGGACTGTACGCACATGGCCTGTATCGTCCAGTTCAATGCGCCGCTCCGGCAGATCCAGCGCCAGAGGATGGCGCGCGTCCCGCGCCTTCGCCAGCGCCCCATAGGCCCCGTAGAGCGGGCGGATCACGGCTTCCAGCAGCGGCCCGGCCTTCCTGTCCGGCTGGCCATCCATCGCCGCCTGAACCTGTTGATAGGTCAGGCTCGCCTGCGATCGCATCACCCCGCGGATGAATTCATGGCCCAGTTTCCGGCCCGCTGCATTAAAACGCATGCGCACGGCGAGCACCGCCCGGTCTTCCCCCTCTTTCAGCGATCACAGGTCCGCTGACAGGGCCTCTGGCAGCATGGGAACCACCCGGTCCGGGAAATAGCAGGAATTGCCGCGCTTCAGCGCCTCACGGTCAAGGGCTGATCCCGGCCGCACATAATGCGCGACATCGGCGATGGCCGTGATCACGATCCAGCCGCCTTTGTTCTCCGGGTCCTTGTCGGCCTCAGCCCAGACCGCATCGTCATGATCGCGCGCATCGGCGGGATCGATGGTCACAAGGGGCAGGGCGCGCAGATCGGTTCTCCTGCCCAGCCGGGGCGGCTTGGCGGTTTCGGCTTCCTGAAGGGCGGCCGGACTGAATTCCGTGGGAATTCCGTGTTCGTAAATGGCGATCAGGCTGACCTGGCGCGCATCGTTGACGAGGCCCCGGCGCGCCACCACCTTGCCCTGGGGCGGACCGTAGTGGCGGGATTTTTCCAGTTCGATCTCGACCAGTTCGCCGGTCTGGGCGCCCATGGCGTGATCGCGGCCAATGCGGATTTCATCGCGGCCCTTCTCCACCGGCTGCACGACGCCCGCGCGTCCATCCGCCCGGAAGACCCCCAGAACCAGGCGCCCGCCCGCCTTGCCCGGCGGGCCGAGCAGACGGATCACGCCCGCCGTATAGCCCTCTTCCCCGCGGCTGAGGCGCGCCAGCACCTTGTCTCCCACGCCAGGCGCGCGGCCCCCGCCCCCGTCCGGCGCGATCAGAATGCGCGGCGCCGGGTCTTCCCTGCGCCAGTTGAGGGGCGCCG
>DMKG01000118.1:487-3122 GCA_003454415.1 Alphaproteobacteria bacterium | reverse complement strand
GGGCCAGTTGAGGGGCGCCGCCAGCAACTCTCCGTCAATATCCTGCCCGGTGATCTCCAGCACCGCCACGGATGGAAGCGCCTGTTCGCTTTCCCTGCCGGCGGCGGCGTTTTCCGGCCTGCGGCGCGAAGATTTCCTGGCGCCGCCGGACTTCTTCCCGGCTTTGGGCTTCACCGCCTTGTGCCAGGAAGCGGGCCGGGTGGGCGGCCGTTTGCCCGTCATGCGCCGCCTTCAGGCGCGGGTTTTTTCGCCTTTTTTTTCGCCGCTGCTTTCTTCGCGGCCGGTTTTTTGGCCGCCGGTTTTCGGGCGGCGGTTTTTTTCACGGCGGGCTTCTTTTCCTCCGTTGCCGCCTTGCCCTTTCCCTTCGCCTTTCTGGCCGAGGGGCCACGCGCCGCCTTGGCGTTCACCAGCTCAACCGCCTCCTCCAGCGAAAGGGTTTGCGGATCGTAGCTTTTGGGCAGGGTGGCGTACACCTTGTTCCATTTCACATAGGGGCCGAAGCGCCCATTCATGACGCTGAGCGGCGCGTCATCGTCGGGATGCGCGCCCAATTCCCGCAGCGCGGCCGCGCCCCCGCGCCGCGGGGGGCGGTTCTTCGCATCGGCGATCACAGCGACCGCGTGATTGAGCCCGATGGTGAAGACCTCATCCGCGCTGGTGAGATTGGCGTATTTTCCCTCATGGCGCAGATAGGGGCCATAGGGGCCGATGGAGGCTTCGATCGGCTTGCCGGTTTCGGGGTGCTGACCCACCAGACGCGGCAGGGACAGCAATTGCAGCGCGCGCTCCAGATCGATGATCTCAAGCGGCATGTCCTTGGGCACCGGGCCGCGCTTTGGCTTATCGCCTTTTTCAACGGCTTCGCCCAGTTGCAGGAAGGGGCCGAAACGGCCCGTGCGCAGGGTCACCGGCAGGCCGGTCTGGGGATCATGGCCGAGCAGTTTCGGCCCCGCTTCGGTCTGCGGGGCTTCCCCGCCGGTGCTCATCTGCCTTGTATAGGGACAATCGGGATAATTGGAGCAGCCGACAAAGGCGCCGAACTTGCCCACTTTCAGGCTCAACTGCCCGCTGCCGCAGGCCGGGCACTGTCGGGCGGGCGCGCCGTCTTCGCGGGGCGGGAACACATGGGGGCCCAGCACCTCGTTGAGGGCGTCCAGCACCTGGCTGACCCGCAAATCGGACATGCCCTCGACAGAGAGATTAAAGTCTTTCCAGAAATCCCGCAGCACTTCTTTCCAGTTGATCCGGCCCGCCGAAACCTCGTCGAGCTGTTCTTCCAGACCGGCGGTGAAGTCATATTCCACATAACGGGTGAAGAAGCTCTCCAGAAAGGCCGTCACCAGCCGGCCCTTGTCGGAGGGGATGAAGCGGTTCTTGTCCATGCTCACATAGTCGCGGTCCCGCAGCACGGAGAGCACGCTGGCATAGGTGCTGGGCCGGCCAATGCCCAGCTCCTCCATCTTCTTGACCAGGCTGGCCTCGGTGTAGCGTGGCGGCGGCTCGGTGAAATGCTGCGCGGGCCGCACCTCTTTCAGGGGCAGCGGATCCTTCGCCGTCACCCGGGGCAGGCGGCCTCCTTCCTCATCCGCCGCCTCATCATCCACGCCCTCCTGATACAGGCGCAGGAACCCGTCGAACTGCAACACGGAGCCGGTGGCGCGGAAACCCACCTGGCCATCGCCGGATTCGATTTCCACCGTGGTGCGCTCCAGCCGGGCGTTTTCCATCTGGCAGGCCACGGCGCGCTTCCAGATCAGCTCATATAACCGGTACTGGTCGCGTTCAAGGATATGCTGCAACTGGTCGGGCATGCGCTGCATGTCCGTTGGGCGGATCGCTTCGTGGGCCTCCTGGGCGTTCTTGGCCTTGGCGGTATAGACGCGGGGCGCATCAGGCACATATTCCCTGCCGAATTCCTGGGTGATCAGTTTGCGCGCGGCCTCCACCGCCTCGCCGGCCATGCTGACCCCGTCGGTGCGCATATAGGTGATGAGGCCAGTGGTTTCGCCCCCGATCTCCACCCCTTCATAAAGGCGCTGGGCGATCTGCATGGTGCGTGCGCTGCTGAAGCCCAGCTTGCGCGAGGCTTCCTGCTGCAGGGTGGAGGTAATGAAAGGCGCTGGCGGCATGCGCCGCGCGGGTTTGCTTTCGACGCTTTTGACGCGGTAATCGCGGGTCACAATCCGCGCGCGGGCGGCTTCGGCGGCGGCCGCGGTCCTGATGGTGAATTTCTCCACCTTCTCGCCATCCAGTCTGGCGAGGCGCGCCAGCAGGGGCTGGCCCGCCCCTTTCACGCTGAACTCCCCTTCAATGGTCCAGTATTCCTGCGCCCTGAACGCCTCGATTTCCAGTTCGCGGTCGCAAATCAGGCGCAGCGCCACCGATTGCACCCTTCCGGCTGAGCGCGCCCCCGGCAGTTTGCGCCACAGCACCGGCGACAGACCGAAACCCACCAGATAATCCAGCGCCCGGCGCGCCAGATAGGCCTCCACCAGGGGCGCGTCGATTTCGCGCGGATGCTTCATCGCCTCCAGAATGGCGGCCTTGGTGATTTCGTTGAACACCACGCGCTGCACGGGCTTCGCCCCCAGCGCCTTTTTGTCCTTCAGAACCTGCAGCACATGCCAGGAGATCG
>DMKG01000118.1:0-211 GCA_003454415.1 Alphaproteobacteria bacterium | reverse complement strand
CCGGGTCGGTGGCGAGGATCAGCGTATCGGCTTTCTTGGCCGCCTGGACGATTTCTGCGATCTGCTTCCTGGCCCGGTCTCCTACCTCCCAGGTCATGGAAAAATCTTCTTCCGGCAGCACCGATCCGTTTTTGGCGGGCAGATCCCGCACATGCCCCAGGCTCGCCCGCACCTGATAGGCGCTGCCCAGGTACCACGCCGCCAAACCGGC
>DMKG01000165.1:12942-15956 GCA_003454415.1 Alphaproteobacteria bacterium | reverse complement strand
TTGCGGCTGATCTTGTCGACTTCATCGATATAGACGATGCCGCGTTGCGCCTTTTCGACATTATAGTCCGCCGCCTGCAGAAGCTTCAGGATGATGTTCTCCACGTCCTCGCCGACATAGCCGGCTTCCGTCAGCGTGGTCGCGTCCGCCATGGTGAAGGGAACGTCAAGAATGCGGGCCAGCGTCTGCGCCAGAAGGGTCTTGCCGCAGCCAGTCGGACCGATAAGCAGAATGTTCGACTTGGCGATTTCAACATCGCCGCTTTTCTGCTGCTGGTTGAGACGCTTGTAATGATTATGCACCGCCACCGCCAGTACGCGCTTGGCGTAGTCCTGACCGATCACATAATCGTCGAGGGTTTTGCGGATTTCCTTTGGCGTAGGCACGCCCGCCCGTGACTTCACCAGCGAGGTCTTGGTTTCCTCACGGATGATGTCCATACATAACTCGACGCATTCATCACAGATGAAGACTGTGGGACCTGCGATCAGCTTGCGGACCTCATGCTGGCTCTTGCCGCAGAACGAGCAGTAAAGCGTATTTTTTGAATCCCCGCCGCCGCCGCTAACCTTGCTCATCTAGAGACTCCGCCTTTCTGAATCCATCCCTGCAGCACAAACCTGCACGAGTGGAATATACTGTTTAACCTTCCTGTGCACAGCCGCAACCGGTATCGCCGTTGCGCACGCCCTGCAAGCGGCATCACTCACCTGCGAGATTCCTGAAACCTGCACCGTATTCGAGCATGATACGCCCTATAGTTTCAAGATTTCATTAATCTATCACATTTTCAAGGATTTAGGAAGTTTCCTCGGGCAATGGGCGTTTTTCAACCACATTGTCGATGACGCCAAAATCCCGGGCCGCGGCGGCCGTCATGAAATTATCGCGCTCCAGCGCCGTTTCCACCCGCTCCACCGGCTGTCCTGTATGCTTTGCATAGATCATGTTAAGTCTATGTTTTAACGATCTGATTTCCTCGGCATGAAGAAGGATGTCGGTGGCCTGACCCTGGAAACCGCCCGATGGTTGATGCAGCATGATGCGCGCGTTGGGCAGAGCAAACCGCAGATCTTTTTCCCCAGCCGCCAACAGCAGCGAACCCATGGAAGCCGCCTGGCCCACGCAGAGGGTCGAAACCCCCGGGCGAATATATTGCATGGTGTCATAAATGCCGAGGCCCGACGTCACGACGCCCCCCGGCGAATTGATGTAAACGAAAATCTCCTTTTTCGTATTTTCCGCCTCAAGGAACAGAAGCTGCGCCGACACCAGCGTCGCCATGTGATCCTCAATCGGACCCGTGATGAAGATGATCCGCTCCTTCAGGAGGCGCGAAAAGATATCATAGGCCCGTTCGCCCCGGCCGGTTTGCTCCACCACCATCGGCACAAGGTTCATGTAGGTTTCAACCGGATCTCGCATGGGTTTTCTTCCTGACTATGTTTTTATGATTCACAATGTCCTAATACGCAGGCGTAAAGGCGGGCTAATCCTCACCTTCGGGATCTTTCAGCAACTCCTCCTTGCTCACCGGGGAATCAGTCACCTCTGCAAGTTCCAGGATGAAATCTATCACCTTATCCTCATATAGGGGAGCGCGCAAAGACGCCAAGGCCTGGGGGTTCTGCTGATAGTATTCGAACAACGCCTTTTCCTGCCCCGGAAACATCGCCGCCTGGCGGAAAAGCGCCTCGCGCAAAGCGTCCTCGGAAACGGTGATGTTGTTGCGCTGGCCGATTTCCGCAAGCAGCAACCCTAAACGCACCCGCCGGTCCGCGATCTTGCGGTAGTCGGCGCGCAATTCCTCCTCTGATTTGTCCTGATCCTCAAGGGTTTGACCGGTGCGTTGCATTTCCTGCTGGAATTGCTGCCATATCTGCTCTTCTTCCGAAGCCAGCATGCCGGGCGGCACTTCGAAAACATGCGCCTTGTCGAGTTCGTCCAGAAGCGCGCGCTTCAACCGTGCGCGGCTGACGTTCTTGAAGTCGGCGGCGATCCGTTCGCTCAACGCCTCGCGCAATTTCTCCAGATTTTCCATGCCCAGCTTTTCCGCCAGCGCGTCATCTATGGCTACGGGCTCGCTGCCGCGTATCTGGTGCACCTTGACAGCGAACACCGCCTCCTTCCCGGCAAGCTTCTTGGCGCCGTAATCCTCGGGAAAGGTCACATGAAGCTCTTTTTCATCCCCTTTCTTCACGCCAAGCAGTTGTTCTTCGAAACCGGGTATGAAACCGCCCCGCCCCAGAAGAACGCTGACATTCTCGGATTTGCCGCCTTCGAACGGCTCGCCATCTATCGTGCCCGCATAATCGATCACGGCCACATCGCCGTTTTCCGCCACTGCGTCATCAGCCTTGTCCGTAAAGCTGCGCTGCTGATCCGCCATGCGCTGCAAGGATTCGTCCACCGCATCCGCAGGAACCTCCGCCACCGGCCGCCTCAGTTTCAGCGTCCTGAAATCCATCGGCTCGATGACCGGCAGGACCTCGACCTCCAGTTTGTACTCGAGATCGGCGTCTTCCCCGAATTTCACGATGTCGATCTTGGGCTGCAGGGCAGGCCGCAGATCATGCTGTTGCAGCGCGCTATTGGTGGATTCCTGAACCGCTTCCTGCACCACTTCGCCGCGCACCCCTTCGCCATAGAGTTTCTTCAACAGCGAAACCGGCGCCTTACCGGGGCGGAAGCCCTTGATCTGAACAGTTTTTTTGATCTGCTCCAACCGCGCCTCAGTGCGCTCGGCAAGGGTTTTAGCATCGACAATGATGGTAAAAGCGTGTTTCAGGCCTTCGGCGCTGGATTGAGTGATTTGCATAAGCATTCCGATTACATGATAGGACTGGCGGACCCGTGCCCGCCATTGTGACCCGCAAGGCATAGCGCGCTTGAACCGCCTCTGCAAGTGCAGGGTTTATATCTGTTTGCCCCGCACCCCGCCCGCGGCTTGGGCTTATCATGTACAAACCGAGGCCCCCGGAGGGGCTTCGTCCGCGCCGGGTGATGCGTCCGGT